>JBHIEQ010000062.1:0-10204 GCA_046760725.1 Gemmatimonadales bacterium | reverse complement strand
CCACCGTTGCCGCAAGCGCCGTGTCCAGCTCCAGGGCGTCCATGGTGACGGCGGCAGGGGTGACGCTCACGCGCGCGGCTTGTTGCGCCACCGTGATGCTCGCCTCGGCGCTCCGCGTATCGCCGCTCACGGTCACCGTGCCGGTACCGTTGCCCACAGCCACGACGTTTCCCTGATCGTCCACTGTGGCGACGGTCGTATCCGACGACGCGAAGGTGAAGGTCACTCCCGGCACCGTGCCCCCTAGCTCGTCTTTGGCCTCTGCAGTGAGCCGAGCGGTGTCACCCAGGCTCGTGATGGTGACCGTCGCGGGCGACACGGCAACGGATGCGATGCGCACGGTCACGTCGTGCGTGTCGGTAACGGCACCGGCGGCCCCCGTGGCGGATGCCTCGATGGTGACCGTTCCCCGGGCGACGCCGGTGACCTTCCCCGTGTTGTCCACGGTGGCGATAGCGGAGTCGCTCGACGCCCACATGATGACGACGGTGATCGTAACACCGGAGGCGTCTTTGGCGGTGGCGGAGAGCTGGAGCGTGCCGGCGATGTTCACTTCCGCGCCGCCCGTGATGGAAACGGACGCCGGAACGACGTCACCGTCACCGTTGTCGGGCGGGGTGATGTTCTCGCCGCAGGTGCTGCCGACCGCGGCAGCCGCTGCCAGAGCCGCCAACCGGACAGGGGTGAGAGTAAGGATAGGCAGCTCCATCAGCCGGAGGCGTGTGAAGTTCGCGACCGCCATGGGATCACCTTCCCGCTGTACGCCGACTAAAACGATGCGCGATTAATTCCTATTGATCAACTCCCCCTTCGCCGTCCCCGTCCAAACCGGCTCAGATCGCGGGAGGCAGCAGGCTTGCTGCCTCGGCCGCTCCATCAACGCCTCATCACCCGAGGAGCAAATCAGCGTCGCGGCACTGGGCCTCGGGGTGCCCGCGGGGTCAAGGCTCTAGGTCACGTGTCTCGAGGGGGCTGGTTTGGCGGGAAGGGCTGGCGCGCACGTGCTCGCAGAGGTAGACCCGCAAGGGATTCGAGATTCCCCACCTGGCCGCATGTCCAAGCGGGACAGAGCATTTCCGGCTCCTGCTCTCCGGCTGCACCCTTGTGAGAGAAAGCGACGCGGGGGACAGGCGGTCGAAGCGCCGCCGAGGGCTCCGCGTGGCGATCGTGCAAGTCGTTCTCCGGCTACATGCCCGGGCTGGGATTCGAACCCAGACGGGGTTACCCCCAAGGGATTTTAAGTCCCTTGCGTCTGCCCATTCCGCCACCCGGGCCGGTCGCTCAAACCTAACCCGGCTGGGTCAGCCTATGCGAGCGCTGTGGGGCGTCGAGCGTGCACCGGAGTTCGTCGCCCTTCGGATCAGATCACACCCGCAATGCGGTCTTGGTGGGTAGGGAGCGTTGCCACCGTCGTTGATCACGAATCGCGACACCCGGAAACGTGACATTTCTGTCACATGAACGGATTTGAGCGGAGTGCTCCACCCCTCAGGCCACGGCGCCGACCGCCCGGACCCCGGGAGGTCCGAGCGCCTCATCCCTCGCCAGCCAACCCTCACCGCCTCACGGCTGTTCCAGCTCGATCTGGATCGGAATCCGAACAAGTATCTGACCCCAGTGCATGACCAGCTCCGCCCTGGGGCCGTCCACAACCGGCAAGTAGAGGGCGAGGGTCTCCATGTGCGACCCCGCCTCAGGCGCCAGGCTCAGGCGCAGTGCATCCTGGCCCTCCGGATAGGGCGTGTGATACACGTCCGCCGCGCGACTCAGGATCACCGTCCACTCACCCGTCTCTCTAGGGATCATCCAGATGCTGTACTTCCCCGCCGGCACGGCGTGCCCACCCACCATGACGTCCGTGCTGAACTCGATCGTCGTGGCCGAGTCGGCGCCCGGCGTCCACACTCTGCCCCACTTAACTATGCCGCCGAAGATCTGCCGCCCGCGTGCCACGGGCCGGTGATACCGGATCTCGATCTCCGTGTCACCCAGCATCTGGGTCACACTGCCGAACTGGCTCCACTTGATCATCTGTGCGTGGAGATCGGGGCCTATGCCGGCGAGCAGGATCGCCGCGCATAGCGTACAACGCACAGTGTACAGCGTAACGCAGTCATGCCACACAGCGTTACCGCGCACCGCGCACCTCCAGCCCGCTCACGTGCACGTTCAGCCCGTGATTCACGCGCAGCCCAACCACGCCGTCGGTGTCCAGCTCCGACCTCGGCAGGCTGTGCACCTTCTCTCCGTTGATGTAGAAGTTCACCGTCTCAGCGCCGCACTGGACCTCGAGCACATTGTCGGCCGTCCCTTCCCCGGCATAAGTCACGATCGCGTCACTCGGGGTCCACCCAACTACGGTCGGTGTCTCACTCCCCATGCGCCGCTTGATCAGGTAGTCGCCCGTGTCGCGAATCAGAAAGTACGAGTACGTCTGCCCGTCTCCTTGAAGATCGGCTCCCCCAAAGAACACGCCGTACGCCTCCCGCCGGCGCCGGCCGGGATCGAACAGGCGGATCTCCGCGCGTAAGCGATAAGCTCCGGTCGCCGTCATGCTCGGGTCGTAGAAGATCGCTCGCTGGCGCCTTGTGGTGATGTGCAAGCCGGGCGGCATAGACACGAAATACACCGCGGAATCCGCGATCCCCGGCCGATCGAACCGGATCTTCCACTGAGCGGGGCGCTCATACTGCTCCTGTGCAACGAGCCCCGAAGAGACAACGCCGAGTGTGGCAGCGAGCATTGCAGTGCGCATGGAACCTCCGCAGAGAGCGTCCGACATCGGGACGTTCGGTGTTCAAGGCTGCGCGACTCAATTGCGAGTCGTCAAGTGGGAATTTCGGCTCGTGTCGGCCAGACCGCTAGTGACCGAACGCCCGCCGCGCTTCAGCGCTGATCACTGCTTCGTCGCGGTAACCGTCCCCGCTTGGCGTTTGGCGGGAGTGCATCCGGAGGGACCGGGACCGCTCTCGCCCGACTGAAGTGTCTGTGGAGAACAGCTGGTCATTACCTCCAGCTGGAACGGTACGCCCTCCAGCCAGAAGCCGCGAAGGGTGTCGGTTCTAACAAACATCGCCGTGTCCACGATCACGGCCATGAGGGACGGGCCGTTGAACACACCGTCAGCGCTGGTCTCGATTGGACCATACAGCCAGGTTCCGGTCACGAACGCCGAGAACTCGCTCGTGTCGGCCGTCTGCCGTAGATAGACGTTCCACGTGACATCGATCGAAATCGTGTCCCGCAGTGTGCCCTGAACCCGGTACGTTCCTTCGCGGGGATCGTCGATGTCGCTCACAGCCCGAAGTATCGTGCTCGACGCCACGAGGCTTCCGAACACACCGATCCCGCCCTCCAGGTGGTTGATGAACCCGCGACCGGTGAACTCGTTGTTGTCGGACCGTGCGAAGTCGAAGTAGTTGGTGTCGGTCATAGCGACGGTCACCGCGTACGCCCGGCCCCCACGGAACACGTCGTCCTCGTCGCCGACCACGAATGTGTTGATGACGTCGCCGGGCACGGTGAGGGCCGTAGTGTCCGCGAAGATCTTGGTGCCGAAGTCGCTGAGATCTCCATCGCGTCGCACTTCGAGCTGCATGAGGCGACCCGCGATGACGTCAACAGCGACTTTCAGTGTATCGCGGTCGCGATTGAACGTGGTTGTGTCGCTCGCCGCTCCAAAGACGCCCGACCGGCCGCCCACCGCGTACGACGCACCGCGCATCCCGGGTAGCACGGTCATACCGGTCACGACTCGTCCATCGGCTGTTTCCACCCTGAGGGCAAGTCGGTCGCCGGGACGCATCGTGGGACATCCCGGCGGACTCCAGTACACACCCCGGCCGGGCGAGATCGCGGGACCCGGCTCCGTGGGTGGATCGACTTGTCCGATGTCGGAGATGAATGTCACGACACTCCCGCAGGGGTCACTCGGAAGGTCGAGGTTCGATACGGTCACCACCGCATCGCTAACCGGAAACGCGGGAAGCCCGCCGAAGGGAACCGTGACCGGGTCACCACTGATGATCGTGTCGCTGTCATTCAGCACTCGGATGCCCGGTTTGTCTTCCCCCGTTAGCGTCTGCTCCACGATCACGTACTGCCGCCCCAGGAGCCCGGGCGGCGCGTCGGGCCGCATCACACCGTGCACTGCGATCATCACCTCGCCCACCGGCACCGTGACCTCCCTCAGGTCGCACGCCGCGATCAGGCTAGCGAGAATGGCGCCGCCGGCGAGCCATGTCCGCTGGGATCTGCGGGCACTCCGCGACATCCGGGGCCGCGGCGATCTGCGCAGAATCGGTGAAATCAGCGGCCTCACCACTCGAACTCCACCCCGACCGACGGGAAGAACGGGAGCTGTGTCAATCCCGTCCTCCTGGGTGGCACACGGTTGTAGTCGAACGCATACACCCAGACGTTGGCGCGATTGAACGCGTTCACTACCTGTAGATACGGCTTGAGCACCCCTCCCCACTTCGCCAATCGCCACCTCAGGCCGACATCGACGCGGGCGTAGTAGGGAAACCGCTCGCCGTTGATCTCGGTACTCAGCGACTCCAGCCGGTACCAGTCGAACCCACCAAGCTCGGAGTTGTAGTCGCGGTGCAGCCACTCTCCCACGATGCCCGTGTACGGGAGACCCGAGCCGTAACCGAAACGCACTCCCAGCGAGCTTCCCGCGGGGCCGGGTCCCTGAAGCACGACGTTCAGCGTGTGACGCCTGTCGTGTGTCGGCACGAAAGTCACGCCGTCGGCCACCCGCTCCGTTTTGGAGAAGCCGTAGGCGATCCACCCCGTCCAGCGTCCGGCGTACTGTCTCAGCAGCACGTCCACGCCGCGCGCGTAGCCGGTGGCCGGCGAGAACTCGTCACCCCGCACCTTGGGGTCGTCGCGGAGGCTCTTCACCACGAGATCGGCGAAGTCCTTCGTGTAGCTCTCGACGGACAGAGAGAGTCCCTCCCGGAGCCATCCCTCGAATCCCACCACCAGATGATCCGCCCGCGCCACCGGAGTCACGTCGTCCGCGCCGATCCAGTACTCGAACAGCGTCAGCGGGATATCCTGATCGCGTATCGAGTGCACGGCCTGATAGAAGCGACCCACGGAGCCCGTGAGCGCGAGATCCTTGGTCACAAACGCCTTGACGGCCGCACGCGGGGCCCAGGTGGTGCGGTCGGCTCCGCCGCCCACCCGCTCCATCCGCACACCCGGCCGCAGCATGACCCACCCAAACGGGCTCAGCTGCGCGTCAATAAAGGCCGACCACACGCGTGGCCGGTAGCTGAGATCGAAGTCCGTCGTCTCCAGCGCCTCGCTTCCCTGACTGAACTCCATCGAGAAGCCCTCGACGCCGCCGCCAACGCGCACGTACTGTGTGGGCAGCGGATACCAGGAGGCCGTGGCCCGGGCCGTGAGCACACGGGCGGCGTTCTCCGACCGCAGGATCGCCGGCTCGATCGCGAACGCGGTGGAGAAGAAGCTGGCACTCAAGTGCTGTTCCAGCTCCACCGAGCCTAGCTGGTGCAGCAGCGTGAGTCCCGCGAGGCGATTGCCAAGGTTCATCTCCAAGTCCGTTCCCTCGCGGCCCGGCTCATCCTCGATGAGCGGCCAGTTGAGAGCATCGCGGCCCCAGTAACTCGTGAGCGACGCGGCACCGCCCGTGGGAAGCGGAAACGCCACCTTCGCGACTGCATCCGCGAAGTAGTACGGGAAACCGTTCGCCACCACCGGACGGGCCACGATGTCGGCGTACGAGCGGCGTGCACCGATCATGTAGCTCGCACCGCCGCCCAGCGGCCCCTCGAGCAGGATCTTGCTGGAGAGTAGTGAGACCTGTCCCTTGATCCTTCGCTGGTCCGCATCGCCCCGGCGCAGCTGGACGTCCAGCACGCTCGAGAGCCTGCCGCCATAGCGCGCTGGGAAGCCGCCCGTCACGTACTCGATTCCCTCCACCGCCGAATGATCGAAGCTCGAGAACAGACCCCCCACGTGGCTCGGATTGAACATGGTGACGCCATCGAGCTGGATCAGGTTCTGGTCCGTCTCACCACCCCTCACGTTGTATCCCACGTAGAAGTCGTTCTTGGCGACTGTGCCCGGGAGCAGCTGGACCGTCCGCGCCACGTCGGGCTCGGCCAGTGTGGGAGTGTTCGTTATCTCGAATGCCTCGAGCGAGACGGTGCTCGTCTGTGCCATCAGCTCGAACCGTTCCCGCGCCTGAGCGGCCGCAACCGCCTGCACCGGAGCGAGCCTCACCGCGGAAAGGTGCAGGTACACTGTGAGAGTCGTCTCGTCGGAGTCCACCCGCACCGTGTCGGGCGCCACACCTATGCGCTCGAACACCAGCCTCAGGGTCCGGCGCGGGACGTGAAGCAGAGCGAAGCGCCCCGCGTGATCGGTGAGCACGAACTGCGCGGATCCCAACAGCCGTACTCTCACCTCGCTGAGCGGCGTGCTGTCGGACGCGGCCAGCACCCGGCCCTCGAGGTTCTTGACTCCCTGGGATGAGAGAGGTGCGACGATAGTCGTGACCGCTAGTGCAAGAAGTGCGACGAGCCGACCAGGCTTCACGGAGGGGCGCCTTTCGATCACGTGGCCACGGCGCCAACTACCCCCGGGGGGCGCCGCAAGTTCCTGAGGGGGGGTCCGAACGAAGGCCCGAGGGGGCCGGTTATGCCGCGGCCACCTCGCGGACGGTCCGCACGAAGTCCGAGATCTCGAACGGCTTCTCCAGGTGCCGGCAGCCGGTCTCCTCGATGAACTTGCGGACCTCGGGCACGCCCAGCCAGGCTGACACGAACACGACCCGCCGCGCCGCATCAGGGTCCAGCCGCTGCAGCTCCTGATACAGCTCGAGCCCGTCCATGAACGGCATCTGGATGTCGCACACTACGACTTTGTAGCTGCGCTTCTGGAGTTCGGCGAACGCCGCGAGGCCGTTCTCCGCGGTGCGGACCAGGAGCCCGCCCCGCTCGAGCACCTTGGCGAGCCCCAGGCGCACCTTAGGATTATCGTCCACGACGAGCACGTCCATGAGGGGACGTCTCCGAGAGGATCGTGGCGGAGAGCCCGTGTCTGCCATAACCCCAATGTAGCGCTTCCGACTCAGGACGCGAGGGTGCGAGCGAGGAGCCCAGCCTGTGACCTCCGATTATCTTCAGCCCCGATGGCAATCGTCCGTCTGTCAGCTTGGCAGCGCAGACTCACGGCGCGCTTCAGCGACCGGGCCGCACAGCTCGTCGGGGGCCTGGGACGCTTGGGGGTTGACGAGACCACTCTCCTCCTTGGATTCGCGCTCGCCGTCGGATCCGCCGTCGGACTGGCCGTCATCGTCTTCTACCGGCTGATCGACGCGGCCCAGGCGACCAGTCTGGCTGCGGCGGGCCGCCTCACGGGTTTGGGCAGTCTATCGATCGTCCTCGTGGTGCTTGCCGGCCTCGCCGTCACGCGTCTCATCGTCGTTCACGGCACGGGCGATTCGGATGGCGAGAACATCCCTTCGGTGATGCGGGCGGTGGCCAAGGAGGGTGGGGTCATTCACACGCTCCCCGTCGCAGTCAAGACGGCCGGCACTGCCGTCGTGATCGGGGCATCCGGCTCGGTCGGGGCCGAAGGGCCCGTTGCCGTCGCGGGATCGGCGTTGGGCTCCAAGTTCGGCCGCCTGTTCCGTTCGGGGCCGGAGCGGCTGCGTCTGCTGGTCGCGTGCGGTGCGGCGGCGGGCATCTCGGCCGCGTTCAACGCTCCCATAGCCGGAGTGTTTTTCTCGCTCGAGAAGGTGGTGGGGAGCTTCGCGGTGAGCGCGTTTCCGCCGATTCTGGTCTCGAGCGTCGTCGCCGCCGCGATCGCGCGCGCCGCGTTTGGAGACACGCCGGTGATCGCGATCCCCCGGGAGTATGGCGTGGGTTCCGCGAGCGAGTTGGTGTTCTATGCACTCTTGGGGGTTGTAACCGGGGTGGTCGCCGTTCTGTACACGCGCAGCGTTTACCGGGCGCAAGACATGCGCGCGCGGATTCCTTCCATCCTCTGGCAGCTGGTGCTGGCGGGCCTCGTCGTAGGCGGTCTGAACGTCGTGTTCAAGGCCAGTCTGTGGGGTCGCGGTCACGAGGCGTTCTCCCTCCAGACGGTGACCGATGGGACGGCTTTTCTGCTCGTGGGACTCGCGTTCGCGAAGATGGTGGGGACGGCGGCCACCGTCGCGGCCACGCGCGTGGGCGGCTTGTTCACTCCGGCTCTCTTCATTGGAGCCACTCTGGCGGGCGGGCTGGCTCTCGCTGCCGGCCAGCTACTGCCCGGCTTCACGATCGCCCCCGAGGCTTTCGCCCTTGTGGGCATGGCCGGGCTCGTTGCGGGAAGCATGCACGCGCCCCTCACCGCCATCATGATGGTGTTCGAGATGACGAGCGACTACGCATTGATCTTGCCGCTCATGCTGTGCGGTGCCATTGCCTACATCACGGCCCGAAGGATCCACCCGGAGTCGATCTACTCCGAGTGGCTCGCACGCCGCGGCGAGTCGATCCATGCCGGGCGTGACGCTCAGGTGCTCGAGGGGCTCCCGGTGCGCGACGCGTTCGACTCGAACCCCCATGTCATCGGCGAGAACGCCACCGTCCAGCAGATCCTCCAGGCGATCCGCAGCTCGCGCCAGACGGAATTCCCGGTCCTGGACGGCGATCTCAGGCTGGTGGGGATGATCACCTACGACGACCTGCGGGCCGTGCTCTCGGATCCCGGTACTTTCGCGCCCCTGGTGGTTGCGCATGACCTCGCGAGCTCGCAGTTCGAGCGCGTGACTCCCGCCGACTCACTCAGCACGGCACTCAAGAGGCTCGCGCTGCGCGGCAGCCACTACGTTCCGGTGGTGGATGAGCGGGACCCCGACCGCCTCCTTGGACTGATCGGCCGCCAGGAGATCCTCACCGCGTACGACCGCGAGCTCTTGGCTCAGCGCTGAGCTTGACGCGGGCTTCATCGTTCGTTCACGGAGGGCGGTCATAATCGCGTTGACACTGCGTAGCATGCGGGGTAATCTCGGGCAACCGTTCCTTTCCACGGAGTCCCTTATGCGACGACAGCTCACAAGTCTTTGCGTACTTGCGGCCGCGGGGTCGGCTATTCCCGTGGCGGCGGGGGCGCAGGGATTCAGCGTGTACGAGCACGGCACGTGCCAGATGGGGCGAGGTGGCACGGGCGTGGCGCGACCGTGCGACGACGGCTCCGCTATGATGTTCAATCCGGCAGGGCTGGCCGGCATGAGCGGCGCCGTGGCCACAGCCGGCGTTACGGTCATCGACGCGCGCGGCAGCTTCACTGACGACCTGACGGGAACCAAGTGGGATCTCATGAACGATCCCATCCCGGTGCCGCACGCTTACGTGGCGTTGGGGAGCGGCGACATGGCTTTCGGACTCGGGGTCTTCGTTCCGTACGGATTGGGGACGAAGTGGGACTCACTCAGCTTCGAGGGCCGGTTCAACGGATACGACAACAATCTCCAGTCGATCTACGTTCAGCCCACCGTGGCGTATCAGCTGGTACCCAAGATCCGCTTCGGCGCGGGCTTTGATCTCGTGATCGGCGCGATCGAGATCGAGCAGCGCCTCGACTTGTCTGACGCGGAGATATCACCAGGCGTCACTGCGGGCGCACTTGGCATTCCGTTCCACACGGAGTTCGCGAGGGCGGAGCTCAAGGCGAGCGGTGCTACGGGATTCGGCGGGCACCTGGGCGCGATCGTAGATGTGACCGACCGGCTCAGCTTCGGGGCGCGGTTTCTGACGCCGGTCAAGATCGACTATGACGCTGCCGCGGCCTCCGGGGAACCCACTTGGGGCCCCGGGCGGAATGCCGCTCGACGCGGCACTGGCGACCCTCAACCTCTTCGGCGAGAACCGCCCACTGGCCGACCAGACGGCGACCGCGAGCATCACGATGCCCATGCAGCTCGTGGCGGGCGTGGCGTTCGATGTGACGAGCTCGCTCACCCTCATGGCCGACTACCAGCTCTCCGGCTGGTCCGTGGTGGACACGATCATCGGAGAGTTCGCGCAGCCCGACTCGATCACGCCCGATCTGGTGCTGGTGGACAACTACAACGATACCCACGCGTTCCGCGGGGGCTTCGAGTACCAGGCCAGCGACGCGCTGACGGTGCGGGCCGGCTCCCTGTGGCATACCGAGGCGGCGCCGCCCGAGTCGGTGA
>JBHIEQ010000061.1:0-10287 GCA_046760725.1 Gemmatimonadales bacterium | reverse complement strand
GCCCACACGAGATCCGGTTGAGTGGCCGACTTGAGGATCAACGGGGTCTCGGTTGGCGAGGGGGGGATGAATGGGTTGTATGCCGGGTGGTTTGGCGTGCCGGTTGCCGCGGTGAGCGGCGACAGTCTCACGATAGAGGAACTTGAAGCGTTGATACCCGGCGTCGAGGGCGTGGTCGTGAAGGCGGGTATCTGGGAACGCGCCGTTCGAACACTCACACCCGATTCGGCTCGGGCAGCCATACGGCGAGGTGTCCAGCGTGGCCTGCGGCAACTCCCCGGGCCGATGGACCGAGCCGATTCGTACACGGTCGAGCTCGAGTACCTGTCCAACCTCCCGACCCTTCCCATCGCTGACGACGGCGAAGTGCTCGCGCTCGTGGAGGGACGTCAGTTGATGGGAAGCGGGATCGGTTGGGCAGATGCCTACCTGCTTGCCTCATCCCTACTCGCCCGCGTTCCGCTCTGGACGCTCGACAAGCCACTGGCGAGACTGGCCCGGCGCTTGGGAGTGTCTGCGGCGTAGGGCGATTGCGGATTCGACCGAGAACCCCCGTAGCGGAGGCACTTCCTGTCAGCGGCCTTCGAGGTCTGCCGGTGTAGGGGGGAGGACGATGAGGCTACGGTGCGGCGGCTCCTCGCCGGGGCCGAGCGCGTGGTGGCGTCAACACTCACTTGTATCGACTGCGCACGTGCGCTCGCCCGCGGCGTCGTGACCAATCGGCTCAGTGTGGCCGACGAGCTCGCGGCACTCAAGCTGTTGGACATCGGGTCGTCTTGCTGGGTGACGCTCGAGATGACCGGCGCGGCACCGCCCGATTCCCGCATGAACCCGTGCGTACGCTCGACGCGCTGCACCTCGCGACCGCTCTCATGTTTCACGAGGCACACCGGGCGCTGACGGTGGTCTCGGTGGACGAGGGGATCCGCGAGAACGCGGTGGCGCTCGGTCTCTCCGTGGCTCCGTGACCATCAACGGTTCGGTCCCACGCGTTGACTCCGGGAATCCAGATGACTACACTCAACTTTACCACGGAGTCACCATAGCGAGCCAGTCTCATACGTAGCGAGCCGGACCCCACGACAACCCCCGCAGTCGCTCCCATCACGCAGCCTGTCAATCCCCGATGACCGCACGTACGGAAAGACCGAGCCAAAAGGCGGAAGGACGCGGACGAACGCGGCTCCGGCGACTGGGCGGAAGCCGGGCGGCAATCGGTCTCGCGCTGGTCTTGCCCCTAGTGGCGGGCCATGACACCGGGCCGGAAGGAGGCTTGACACTCGTCGAGCGCAGCACCGTGCTCATGGGAACGGAGTTGCGCGCCGCCGTGTGGGCGCCCAGCCGCGGAGCCGCGATCAATGCGATCGAAGCGGCGTTCGCCCACGTGAAACGCGCCGACCGGCTGCTCAGTACATGGCACCCCAGCGAGATCACCCACCTGAACAATGCCGCCCCCGATCGGCCGGTGAGAATCTCACCGGAGCTCGTTCGGGTGTTGAGGGAAGTGCAACATTGGGTCGCAGCCACGGGAGGCGCGTTCGACCCCGCCATCGGAGCGCTGGTCGATGCATGGGATCTCCGGGGTGAGGGTCGGCGCCCCGAGCCGGCCGCGTTGAACGCAGCCCTGGCTGCGAGCGGCATCAAGCAGTTCCGGCTCGTCGGTGACTCGGCCGCAATTCGCCGGAGCCCGCGCAGCTGGATCGACACGGGCGGCTTCGGCAAGGGCTGGGCACTGCGCAGGGTGCAAGCGGCGCTCGAGCGCCACGGTGTCGCGAGCGGTCTCATCAACTTCGGCGGGCAGGTGATGGCCCTCGGCCGGTCTAGGGACGCAGAGCACTGGACGGTCGCCGTGGCCAACCCGTCGGAGCGGCAGTGCGCGGTCCGCGCGCTCCAGCTAACTGACCGATCGGTCGCCACCACCGCACAGTCGGAACGGTTCGTCGAGGTGGACGGGGCGATGTTGGGACACGTGCTCGACCCCAGGACCGGAAGACCGGTCGAGCCATGGGGGAGTGTCACGGTTATCTCGAACGATCCTATGGTCGCCGACATCCTCTCCACGGCCCTCTTCGTCATGGGGCCCGAGCAGGGGGCGGCATGGCTCGACCGGCATCCGAGTGTCGCCGCACTGTGGCTGATCGAACGTGAGGGCGGCGTCCAGGCCCGATGGAACGCCGCCATGAAGGCATACCTGAAACCGGCAGAAGGGAAAGAGACATGTCTGCAATAGATAGGGCGACGATGATCGCAGCCGTCGCCACCGTAGCGGCGGCTGGGGCAGTGTGGGCCCAGGAGACCGACACGGCGGCGATCGCCGAGCTCAGAGCGCAGATCGAGGCGCTCACGCGCGAGATCGAGGCGCTCACCCTCGGGCGCGAACTGGTGGTGGAAGCAGATACCGCCGTAATGGGATTGGGTCCGGCCGCCTCCAAGGTGTATCGCGTGGCGCAAGGCGTATCACTGGGCGGCTACGGCGAAGTGCTGTACGAGAACTTTCGCGGGAGCAGGCAGGACGGCGCGGCTTCGGGCAAGCGAGACCAGTTCGACGCGCTCCGCGCCGTGCTCTACGTGGGACACAAGTTCAGCGACAGGATGCTGTTCAACTCCGAGATCGAGTTCGAGCACGGCACGACGGGCCAGGGAGGGTCGGTATCCCTCGAGTTCGGTTACATCGACTACCGGCTCAGCGACCACCTGGGTCTCAGGGCGGGACTGCTCCTCGCGCCGATGGGCCTCGTGAATGAGCTTCACGAGCCGCCGATCTTTCTCGGCACAGAACGGCCGGAGACCGAGCGGCTGATCATACCGTCCACCTGGCGGGAGAACGGCGTTGGGGTGTTCGGCGAAGCGGGAGGCCTGAGCTATCGGGCGTATCTCTTGAACGGCCTCGACGCCTTGGGTGGCGGGACATCGGGAGCCTCGGGATTCAGCGCCGCGGGCTTGCGGGGAGGCCGGCAGAAAGGGTCGCGCGCTGTGGCCGAACGGTTCGCCCTGGTCGGACGCGTCGATTATCAGGGCATACTCGGCCTCACCATCGGAACATCGGCCTACGTGGGTGAGTCGGGGCAGGGTGCCCAGTCCGCAATCGATCCCGACAAGACAGTGGGTGCGCGCACGCTCATCTGGGAGGGGCACGGCGAGTACAAGGCGCGAGGCCTCGACATCCGAGCACTGGTCGCGGTGGCAGGCCTAGCTGATGCTGCCGAGATCAACGCGCTCCGTGGTCTCACTGGGACGGCTTCGGTGGGAGAGCGACTATTCGGCTGGTACGTGCACGCGGGTTACGACGTGCTGCGCGGGAGTGCGACGGCGCACGCGCTGGTCCCCTACGTTCGCTACGAGCAGCTGGACACGCAGCTCAGGGTTCCCGCGGGGTTCCGACGGGATCCCATGAACGACCGCCGGATCGTCTCCTTGGGTGCCAGGTGGAAACCCATCACAAACATCTCGGTGTCCGCGGAGTACCAGCTGCAACGTAACGAGGCTCGGACTGGAATCGATCAGATCAATGCGCACGTCGCGTACCTGTTCTGATTCGTGATCAGCGCTATCACACGAGCGATCGGGACCGCGGCCCTGCTGGTGGCGGCGAGCGCGTCTGCGGCAGGCGCACAGCGCCGGCTCTCCCAGCAGGAAGCCCTGCGTCTGGCGTTCCCCCGGGCCACGACGATCGAGCGGCGCACGGCGTTTCTGACCGACGAGGATCTCGCACGCGCAAGTGAGCTGGCTGGAGATGGCGTGAGCGTCACCCGGCGGATCGTCACCTATTACGTGGGTCTGAGCGACGATGGTCCGGTGGGCGTCGCCTACTTCGACGCCCATCGCGTGCGCACGCTCAACGAGGTGCTCATGATCGTCGTGGCGCCGAATGAGGAGATCGAGCGGATCGAGATCCTGATGTTCGCGGAGCCGCCCGAGTATCGCGCGCCGCCCGACTGGCTGGAACAGCTCGAGGATCAGCCTCTCACGAGCAGGCTGTCGTTGAAGGGATCGGTGATCAACCTCACCGGGGCCACACTCACCGCCCGAGCGGCGGTGCGCGCCGCGCGGCGCGTGCTAGCCTTGCACCGGGTGATCCGGGCGCTCGAGGAGTGGGAAGGGAACGAACCGTGAGCCGTTTCGAGAAGTGGTCGGTGTGGATCACGACACTCCTTACCACGGTGACCGGCCTGGTGTATATGTGGATGAAATACTTCATCGAACCGACCGATGCGTGGTCGGTGGTTAACCACCCATGGCAGCCTTTGGTCCTGAAGCTGCACATTGTCGTGGCGCCGTTCATGGTGTTTGCGCTCGGTATGGTCACCGTGGGGCACGTGTGGCGGCACTACCGGAATGGGCTCAGGCCGGGGCGGCGGAGCGGCATCGTGACCGCGCTCGCGGCTCTTCCCATGATCGTGTCGGGCTACCTCATTCAGGCGATCACGCACATGGGCCTGCTCAGGGCGATGGTCGTGGCGCACATCGGCGTTGGGATCCTGTACGTGGTGGGGCTCGGAGTGCACCAACTGATGGTGCAGCGGGGTGCGGAGGAGGAGGCCGGTGCCTATCGGGTCTCTTCGGTTCGCACCCCGGCTGGCACGGCAGGGGAGATGATAGCCGGAGAGCGCCCGGAGGATTGATCACCGACGCCGGGAGCAGCGCGGTCCTGCCCCGGCTCCACAAAATCGGCGTGCCGGTCCTCATCACAGTCGCCCTCGTGTTCGGAGGCCGCGACTCTTCAGTCGCGGCACAAACCATTCAAGGGCAAGTTACGGACCGTCTCACCGGCGAGCCGGTGGGACGGGGCTTCGTGGTACTCGTCGATACGGGTGGCGTCGAGGTGGCGAGGACGCTGAGCGACAGAGAAGGCAACTTCTCCTTAAGCGTGCGCACGAGCGGGAGATACCGGCTCCGTGCAGAGGTGATCGGTTTCCAGCTCTGGGAGTCAGCGCCCTTCAGCTTCACGCCGCGCATGCGGGTGAACCTCCCGCTCCGGATCAGTCGGATTCCTGTCGTGCTCGACGCTCTGGAGATCAGAGGCGAAAGCGGCTGCGCGTCGCCCGAGAGCGATGCGGCAACCGGTGCCCTGTGGAAGGAAGCGCGCAAGGCGCTCGGGGCCGCGGCCTGGGGCAACAGCCAGGGAGAGTTTGCGAGCAAGCTGCACCGCTACCGCCGAATGCGGCTCCCGAATGGGGGAGTCGAGCGGGAGGAGATATGGGTCGTGACCGGGACCGCGACTCAACCGTTCGGTGCAGTGGATCCGGCACGGCTGGCCGAGCAAGGTTACGTGGTCAAGCGGGGCGGCCGCCGACGGTACTTCGGACCCGACGCCGACGTCTTGCTGCACCCGAGCTTCCAGGGAACGCACTGCTTCGGCGCGGTGCGCGGCAGGGGTCCCGACGAGGGACTGCTGGGCCTCTCGTTCGCTCCGCTGCCCGAGCGGGACCGAACGGACATCGAGGGAGTGGCGTGGATCGACGCCGCCACCTCCGAGCTCCGGCGAATCGTGTATCGCTATACCGAGTTGCCGTTCGCGTTCCAAGACGACCGGCTGGGCGGGATGAGCGTGTTTCACCGCACACCGTCCGGAGCGTGGCTCATGTCGAGCTGGGAGATCACTGCCCCTGTGGTTCAGGTGCGGAACGTCAGGACCCCTGCCGGGCTTTCCCGCACCGAGGAGATCCTCGCAGGCTATCTGGAGATCGGCGGCGCGGTAGTCGAGATGCGCAACTCCGCCGGAGAGCGCGAGTACGTGGCGCCCGACGCATCTCTGCTCGCGGGGCTGCTCTACGACAGCACGCGCACGGCACCAGCGGCATTCCAGCGCGTCGAGGTGGCGGGTACCGGCTATTGGGCGGTCACGGACTCGCTGGGAGTGTTCCGGCTGCTCTCGCTCCTGCGAGGCACCTATCGGATGTCGGTGAGCCGGCTGGATTCGATGGCCTACGAGCCGGGTGTGGGAAGGGCGCGGTTCGTGCGGGGAGATACGACTTACGCTCACCTCGCGATCCCCTCGATGGAGCGCGTGTGGGGGTTTCTCTGTCCTGAGAACGGCGTGCCACCCCGCCGGCGCGCGCTCGTGGGCACGGTGCGGGAGACGGGCTCCCGCCAGGGAGTGAGCGGAGCGGAGGTCGAGATGTCCTGGGCGTCGCCGTCAACGGTGCGAGGCACCAGGCGGAACCGCCGCATTGTCGAGAGCTACGAGAACGGCGACTACGTGGTGTGCGATCTTCCTCTCGGGACTGAACTCAGCCTGACGGTGGAGTCGCGGAACTACGCGACGCGCCCCGTCACTCTCATGTTCACCGAAACCGAAGCGATAGTGGAGGTGGACGACATCGAGCGCCGCTACCCGGTGAGCGACAGAGTGTGGCGCTTCGATGTTCTGGTGTTTCCCAGGCCGTGACGCTCGAGCGGCCTTCTGTTGAGCCACTCACCGCGTGATCAGGTAATAGATCACGTAAACCCACGACAAGACACCGTGGATCAATGCCCACAGAATCGACTGATGGGCGTGCCATGAGATCGCGATCGCCAACGCCGATCCGAACCCGATGCCCGCGCGAGTCGCTTCGTGCTTCGCCGCCATGATCAGTCTCCTGGAGTTGTAGGTCCCTTTAGCGTCGCCCCTCGTGTGCGGCTCGAGCCCCCGGGTCCCTGCTCGGCTAAACGCCCGCCAGTTCCAGCGGCAAGGTTTCGAACCCCGCGATCCCGAAGTGGCGATCGAACGTGAACGCCGTCGCAGACCTGGAAGGGGTCTACCCTCCCGGCCGTTTCGGCAGCTCGATCGGGTTCCCCGGGCTGGGCCGGATACCGTGCTCGTCGAGTGTGCGGTTCAGTTCGGGGAGCCTGGTCTCGATGATCTCGTTCAGTTGGCCAATCAGGCCGGGCACACGCTCCCATAACCGATCGATCTGCCACAGCTGGTCGGCGGTGGGCCGGCTGGTCGAGCCGTCGATCGCGTTGGCCACCCGCGCATCGCGGCTCGCCTGCCGGAGCTTCTGTCTGAGCGTGTCGAGGTCCTGACGCAGATGCTTCACGGTCTCACTCAGCGTTTCAGGCGCTTTCCCATGTTCCTCGAGCAGGCCGTTCACGTCGGCGAGCTGCCGGCTGAGCCGCCCGACGGCCTGCGTGGCGTCGTGTATGGGCCCGGCCAGCGTGTGGAGTGAGAGGAGTGCCTCCTGCCGCGCCATCCGGTCAGCGTCGGAGATCTCGATCCGAGGGTCGCCGTGAACCGCTATCTCGGTGGTGTACGTCTTTCCGCCTACCTCGAGGCGCGCGGTGTAGGTGCCGGGCAGGACGCGCGGCGGGCGCGGCGGTCCGAAGAAACTGCCGCCCTCCTCTCCTTCCTCGCGCTCGAAGGCGGGGTTCATTCTGAGATCCCACACCACCTGTCGGATCCCCGCCTTGGTGGGACCCTCCAAGTCGCGCACCCTCTCGCCCCGGGCATCGGTTATCACGAGCTCGACCTTGGGCTCCTCTTCGCCGTCCTGCGCACCCCTCTCCGATCGTGTGCGTCGTCCGGGGCCCCCCTCGGCCACCGCGGGTTCCGCCGGCTCGAGGTCTTCCCGCAGGTAGTAGCGAATCATGGCTCCCACCGGCGGGTTGGCGGCCTGATAGCTCGGGCCCAAGAACGGCCATCCTCCGCGGATGGAGCACATCGTGGCGTCCGGCACCTCGAAGAGGTGCGCGTCGGCCGCCAGGAGCTCCGGCGAGAGCTGCTCCAGCGGTGTGATGTCGGGCAGTATCCAGATGCTTCGGCCGTGGGTTCCCACGACGAGATCGTTCGTGCGTGGGTGGATCACGATGTCGTCCACCGGCACCGTGGGGAGGTTGTTCTTTAGCCGGGTCCACTGCCGCCCGCGGTCGGTCGAGAAATAGACGCCCACCTCGTTGCCCAGGAACAAAAGGTCGGGGTTTCCATGGTGCTCCGCTATCACGTTTACCGACCAGCCTTGGGGGAGCCCTTTGGTGATGCGCTGCCAGCGCTGCCCGAAGTCCTCGCTCACATATGCGTACGCCGCGTAGTCGTCGTTGCGGTGACCGTCGAACGTGGCGTACACGCGTCCCTCTGCGTGCTTCGACGCCACAAGGCGGCTCACGTAGGTTCGCTCGGGAAGACTGCTGATACGGGAGCTTACTTGCGACCATGTGGCGCCGCCGTCGCGGGTCACCTGTACGTTCCCGTCGTCGGTTCCCACGTAGATGACCTGCGCGTTGAGGGGTGATTCGGAGATCGAGGTGATGTTGCCGTACGACGAGATGCCGTCGTTGGCCGACATCACGGGTTCGGAGCCCTTGACGCCCATGATCTCGAGTTCCTTGCGGTCTAATTGCTTGGTGAGATCCGGGCTCATCTCCTCCCAGCTCTGACCGCGATCCCGCGACCGCAACAGCACGTTGGCGCCCATGTAGATTGTGGACGAATTGTGCGACGAGATCACGATTGGCGTGTTCCAGTTCCAGCGGTACTCGCGCTCCTCTCCGTTCTCTCCCGGTTGCGGCCTAGGAACGGGCCGGATGCGCGCTCCCTCGCCTGTTGTGAGGTCCACGCGCCCCAGGTTCCCGCCCTGCGACTCGGTGAACAGAATCGTTGGGTCGTCGGGATCGATCAGATTGTAGAACCCGTCCCCGCCCCACACGTCGAACCAATCGCCATTGCGGATGCCGTACCTCGAGAACGTGCGGCTCGGTCCGCACCACGAGCTGTTGTCCTGGAGGCCCCCGCACACGTAGTACGGGTCCCGCGTATCGACGCCGATCTGGTAGAACTGGCCGATCGCGAGATTCAGGTACATGTGCCACGTTGCGGCTCCGTCGAACGACGCCGCTACGCCGCCGTCGTTTCCGATCAGCAGATGATCCGAATCGCTCGGATCGATCCACAGGGCGTGGTGGTCCACGTGGATCGTCGCGGCGCCGTCGTCACGGAACGTCTTGCCGCCGTCGTCCGACACGAACAACTGTGTGCCGAGCACGTAGATGCGCTCGGGATTGTTGGGATCAATTCTGATCTGGCTGTAGTACATGGGCCGCGGGTTGGTCTCGCTCATGCGCTCCCACGTCTCACCACGATCGGTCGAGCGGAACACGCCGCTCTTGCGCTCCCTCGGGCCGGAGGGCTGCCCGAAGCGGCGGCGCGTCGGATCGCGGGGATCGGCCTCGACCACGGCGTAAACCAGGTTGCCGTCGCGCCGGTACACGTCGAGCCCGATGCGGCCCTTGTCGCCCTCGGGGAGGCCCTCGGTCAGCTCGTGCCACGACTCGCCGCCGTCCAGCGTGCGGTAGATGCCGCTTCCCGGGCCGCCCCCGTTGAAGCCGAACCCGGTGCGGCGCCGCTGGTACATCGCCGCGAACAACGTGTTGGGGTCCCCGGGGTCCATCGCGAGATCGATCGCTCCGGTGTTATCGTCCACGTAGAGCACGAGCTTCCAGGTGGCACCTCCGTCCCTTGTGCGATAGATGCCGCGCTGGGGGTTCGGCCCCCATAGGTGACCCGCGGCGGCGACAAACACGATGTCGGGGTTCGTCGGGTGAATCACGATGCGCCCGATGTGGCGCGTCTCCTCGAGGCCCATGTGCTTCCAGGTACGGCCGGCGTCGGTCGATCTGTAGACCCCGTTCCCCCAGGGCGAGCTCTGGCGGTTCTGCGGCTCACCCGTCCCGACCCACACGATGTTGGGATTGGAGGGTGCGAGCGTCACGTCGCCGATCGACGCCGTCGGTTGGTCGTCGAACAGCGGCGTCCAGCTCGCTCCGTGGTTCTCGGTCTTCCACAGGCCGCCGCTCGCCGTGCCCACGTAGAAGACGCTGGGTTTGGATTCCACCGCGGCGATATCGGCGATTCGGCCGCCGGTGACGGCGGGGCCAAGCTCGCGCCATTCGAGTGGCGCGACGGCGGTCTCGAGACTGCCCTGGGCCGTCGCATAGCCGGGCAGAGGGGTCGCGAGTGTGAGTCCCGCGATGAGGAGTTTCCGGTGCACTTGGGTGTCCTCCGTCTGACGCGTTCGGGGTGGGCGGCGCCCGTGGCTGGCGGTGCCGCCTTCGGTGTCACACGGTCGGGTGGGGTTTTGGCGTCACATGTAAGCTGTGACGCGGCACGTCGCGGCGTCAAACGCGCGATGCCATGGTAGAGACCAGCGCCCGGGCTTCCACCCATCGACGCTGGGTACGGCTCGCGCCCTGCGCCCATCTCCTCCCCTCACCCCTCGTCGTCCGTTATACATGTCATACCATGCCGAACCCCAGGTCTCTCGAGCGGCTCCTGGCCCCGTTTCCGTCGGTCCTGGTCGGCTACTCGGGCGG
>JBHIEQ010000060.1:0-10520 GCA_046760725.1 Gemmatimonadales bacterium | reverse complement strand
CTCTCCTGATACCACCCGCTCGACGCCTACCCGGTTGGTTGCCGCTGACTCTGAGGCGGCTCCGCCGCCTCCTGGGCGGGATGCTCCTGGCGCTCGTGCTGGTGCCGGTGTGGCGGCTCTTGGCCCTGGAGGCGGCACCGATGGCCCGGGAGGCCCTTCGCCTCACCGACGCCTATGCCGGGAGGCTCGCCACAGGAACGATCGTGGTGCTGGCGATTGCGGCGATTGCCACCTTGCTCGTGCGGGAAGCACGAATCGAGCGCCCGCTCGCAAAGTGGTGGGGGATGGTTTGCTCCTGGCGCATCGTTGTTTTCGCCGCCGCTCTGGCGACGCTGTCGGCGATCCTTACGGGAGCGGTCTCGTTCTACGTGTGGGGTGGCAAACCCGCGCTCGTGGACGCCTTGGCGCACTATGTCCAAGCGCGGTACTTGGCGCAGGGACTGGCGGCAGGTCCACCCCGGTTTCCGTACGAGTTTTGGATCGTCGCCAACACGTTCGTGACCCAGAACGGATGGGTGTCCGAGTACTTGCCGGGCCACGCGGGAGTGCTCGCTCTGGCACTGCGCTCCGGCGCGGTATGGGCAGCGGGCCCGGTGTTGATGGGCGTCACGACGCTGTTCACGGCCCTCGCCGTCGAAAGGCTCATTCCTGAAGATCGCGCGGCTGCGCGGTTGGGCGCGCTGCTCTTCGCCGTGAGTCCGTTTCTCATGACGGTCGCGGCGGCCCAGCTCAGCCATGTTACCGCGGCGGCCTTGATCTCGGTGGGCGCCCACTTCGCATTGCGCGCCCGGGATGCGGGATGGGGGTGGGCCGGCGGGGCGGGCGTAGCGGTCGGCGCGGTGTTCACGACCCGTCCCCTCTCGGCCGTGACCATCGGTGCGGTCGTCACCCTGGGATCGTGGCTCACGCATTTCCCAAACCACCAGAGCCCGCTGCGGTACCTGAGCAGCCGCACCCTCGGTGCATTCCTGGGTGCTCTGCCGTTCGTGGCGGCGGTCGCGGTCTATAATGCGCACTTCTTCGGAAACGCGCTGCGCTTCGGCTACGTGGCTTACATGGGGCCCGGACACGGGCTGGGTTTCCATCTGGATCCCCGGGGCTCCGTCTACGGCCCGGTGGAGGCAGTGGCCTACACGTCGTCGGATCTCGTAACCCTGGGATTCTTTCTGTTTCGCACGCCGATATCCGTCGTGGTCCTGATCGGTGTCTTCCTGCTCGCAGCGGGCCGCCTGTCGGCCGGAGTGCGGGTGGTCGTTACCTGGGCTCTCGGGTTCGTGGTGCCGCTGGCGTTCTACTGGCACCACGATCTGCTTCTCGGGCCACGTCTCATGAGCGATGCGGCCCCGGCGTGGTGCCTTCTCGCGGCAGTTGCGGGCCTGGGATTGGTGCGGGCCGTGCCCCGGGATCGGCTGCTCGGCAACCGGTTTGGGCCCCGCGTGTTCGTGGCCGTCGCGCTGCTGGCGTCGCTGGTGGTGGGGTTCGGCTGGCTCACGCCCCGCGCCCTCAAGCAGTATCGCACGGCGTTCGCGCAGCGGGTGGAGCCGCTGGAGCGCAAGGACCCCCTGCTGGTGTTCGTGCACGATTCGTGGAACGACAGGATCGCCGCTCGACTGATTGCCGCCGGTATGCGCGCCGATTCGGTTAGCCTGGCCCTCGAGCGGAACTCGAGCTGCAGGATGGAGGAGTTCGCAACGGCCTACGCGTCTGACGAGGCCAGCGAAACCCGAGTCCCGCTCCCGACGCTGACCTTCGCTCCAGGAACCACGGACGGTTCAACTCTCACCAGGCTCGAGTCCGGTGTGGTTGTGAGGTTGCGTCCGGACGAAGTCCTGACGCCGGAGTGCCGTCGACAAGCTGACGCGGATCGCCACGGCACTCTGGCGCTGATGCCTCTCCTCTGGCAAGGCGACCTCCCGGGTCTCGGTGGGAACGGGCCCATGTATCTGCGTGACCTGGGGCCCGTGGCGAATGCGATCGCCGTCGCGCAGTTTCCGGATCGACGCCCGGCGGTGCTGTTCCTCGCTCCATCGGACCGCTCCTCCCGGGCGGTGCCGTATGATGTCGGCATGCGAGCCCTATGGGGTGAGGGTGATGCGCCGGACGCCGACGTTCCGCGTTGACCCCAGGAACCAACAGGCGCAGGAGCAATCATGAGTAAGATCTCGGTTATGGTATCCCGCATCGTGAGCGGGGAATTCGCCGGTAGCTCCGTGGAGCGTGGTCAGCAAATCATGCCGCGAACCGCACGCGCAGCACTCTTCGCCCTCCTGGCAGTTCCCGCGGCCGGTCTTCACGCGCAGCGCCCCGGGGCCTTTCTGGGCGACCTCACGTGGCCGGAAGCCGAGGCGCGCCTGGCGGAGGCGCCTCTCGTGATCGTCCCCTTCGGGGCAGGAGCCAAAGAGCACGGACCCCACCTGCCGCTCAACGCCGATCGCGTAGTCATGGAATACCTCTGCCGCCAGGCCGTGGACTCAATGCCGGTGCTGGTCGCACCACCTATCGTGCATGGCTGGTTTCCCGCGTTCCGCGATTTTCCGGGCACCGAGGTGCGCGATCCGAGCGTGTTCCTGGATTACGTCCTTGAGGTGGCGCAGTCCCTCGTTCGTCACGGCGCCAAGCGAATCGTCTTTCTCAACACCGGGATAGCGAGAGCCACGGGCCTCCCCATTGCCATGGCCGCACGGGAAATCCGGGTCCAGACCGGCGTCCCGACGCTGGTCGTCTCATGGGATGACCTGGAGACGCCCGAGTACCGGGCCCTACAGGACGTACCAGGTGGAGGCCACGCGGGTGAGCTGGAGACCTCGATTCACCTCTACCTTCAGCGGGAGCTCGTTCACATGGACCGAGCCGTCGCGCCCGAGGGAGAGCCCGAGCCCCAAGAATATCCGGGGTACCGGCCGGGCTTGTTATCGCGCGATAGACGTGACCCGGCGTTCTCGACGAGCGGTGTCTCGGGCGAGCCCACCATGGCCTCGGCGGACAAAGGTGAACGCGCGCTCGCCATAATGACGAACCGGTGGCTGGTCGCGCTCAGAGGGTTCTCTGCGGCTCCGCTCCGCGCACCTGAGTGAATTCTGGGGGTCGCGCTCAAAGCGGGCCTCCGTCATCTTTATGCGGGCCGAAGACCCTCAGCCAACGGAGCGATGATGGGCTATCCCAAGAAGCACCGCGGCCGTCGGAAGCAAGGCAGCAAGCGACGCCGGATGCGCCGCAAGCGCCGCAAGGGCCTGCGAGTCAGAAAGAAGTAGCCCAACGGCGGATACGCAGGCACGCACCGCGGCTCAGCCGTCGTGCGGATGGGCCATGCGGTGCGGCTGAACCGTCTCGTCGAACTCCTGCTCCGTGAGGTAACCCAGTGCCAGCGCCGCATCCTTGAGCGAGGTTCCCTCGCTGTCGGCCTTCTTGGCGATCTCCGCCGCTCTGTCGTAGCCGATCTTGGGCGTCAGCGCCGTGACCAGCATCAGCGAGTTCCGCACGTGCTCCTCTATGCGGGCCTCGTTCGCTTGCAGGCCCTCAACGAGATATTTGCGGAACGAGTCGCAGGCATCGCTCAGTAGGACGGCCGAATTGACCAGGTTGAACACAATCATCGGCTTGAACACGTTAAGTTCGAAGTTGCCCTGCGAGCCGGCGACGCCTACGGCGACGTCGTTGCCCAGCACCTGGGCGGCGATCATGGTCATCGCCTCGCACTGAGTGGGGTTGACCTTGCCGGGCATGATCGAGGATCCGGGTTCGTTCGCGGGGAGCTTGAGTTCGCCCAGCCCTGAGCGGGGACCCGACCCCGCCCACCGTATGTCGTTCGCGATCTTCATCAGCGAGCACGCGAGCACCTTGAGGGCACTGTGGGCCATCACCATGGCGTCGTGAGCCGCGAGCTCGGCGAACTTGTTTGCCGCTGAGATGAAGGGAAGACCGGTGATCCGCGCGATGTAAGCCGCGCACTTCTCTCCGAAGCCCGGTGGGGCATTGAGGCCCGTGCCGACCGCGGTGCCGCCTATCGCGAGCGAGTAGAGGCCGTCGCGCGCCGCTGCGATGCGTACCAGGTCCTGATCGAGCTGCGCCACGTATCCCGAGAACTCCTGGCCCAGCGTGAGCGGTACCGCGTCTTGGAGATGGGTCCGCCCGATTTTCACGAGATCCCCGAACTCCTCCTGTTTCCCGGCGACAGCGTCCCGTAACGCCCGGACGGCCGGGAGAAGTCTCTGCTCAATCAAGAGAGCTGAGGCGACATGCATCGCGGTCGGGAACGTGTCGTTGGACGACTGCGACATGTTCACGTGATCGTTGGGGTGTACAGGGTCTTTGCTTCCCTTCTCGCCACCCGCCAACTCGATGGCACGGTTCGCGATCACTTCATTGGCGTTCATGTTGGACTGCGTTCCGCTGCCCGTTTGCCACACGAACAGCGGGAAGTGGTCGTCCAGCTTGCCGTCGATCACCTCTTCGGCCGCCCGGATGATCAGATCCGTGCGGCGCTCGTCGAGCTTGCCCAGCTCACTGTTGGTGAGTGCTGCGGCCTTCTTTAGGATACCGAACGCGCGGATCACTTCGATGGGCATCCGGTCGCGTCCGATCGAGAAGTGAATCAGGGAACGGGCGGTCTGCGCGCCCCAATATCTGTCGGCCGGAACCTCGATCGTGCCCATGCTGTCCTCTTCGGTACGGGTTGCGGCTGCTGCGGTCGTCATGGTTGACCTCGTGGCAAGAGTACTCACCGTCAATGCTACCGACCGCGGGCCTTTCGTTCCAGGTGTCCGTCGATCACCTTGTTGCGATTCGAGCGGGGTCCCTAGGGAGGACAGCTGTCATGGCAGAGAGACGAATACCACACGTCGTAATCGTGGGTGGCGGGTTCGCCGGGCTCGCCGCTGCGCGTGCTCTCCGGAAGGCACCTGTCGAGATCACGCTCATCGACCGCACGAACCATCACGTCTTCCAGCCGCTCCTAGACCAAGTTGCCACAGCGGCCGTCTCACCCGGAGACATCACGGCTCCCATTCGCTGGATCCTCCGTCGGCAGAAAAACGTCCGCGTGCTCCTTGGCGAGGTGAGAGGTATCGACGTTCGGCGAAGGCTGGTGAGGCTCGATGTGGAACCGGGGGAGGTCGAGTACGACTTCCTGATCGTCGCCGCGGGCGCGCGCCATTCGTACTTCGGACACCCTGAGTGGGAGTCGCTGGCGCCGGGTCTCAAGACCGTTCCCGACGCGCTGGAGATTCGCAACCGTTTTCTCTCGGCGTTCGAGCGGGCTGAGCGGTCCACGGAGCCGGAGGAACGAAGGGATCTGCTGACGTTCGTGGTCGTGGGTGGCGGAGCCACGGGAGTGGAGCTAGCGGGCGTTCTACCCGTGATCGCGCGCAAAGCGTTGGCGAGAGAGTACCGGGTCATCGATACGCGGGACACACGCGTAATCCTGCTCGAGGGCGGACCGCGGGTCCTTCCCGCCTTCCCGAAAGCTCTCGCGGAAGCGGCACACCGCTACCTGGAGGAACTTGGCGTTGAGGTTCGTACGAACTCCTTAGTCACCCGGCTAGAGTCCGGTTCCGTCTACGTTGGCGAAGGCCGAATCGGAACCCGGACCGTGTTCTGGGCCGCCGGAAATGAGGCATCATCGTTGGGACGGTCGCTCGACTCTCCCCTCGACGAGGCCGGTCGCGTGCTCGTCGAGCCCGACCTCTCGATATCGGATCACCCCGAGGTGTTCGTCGTAGGCGACCTCGCGGCTCTCCGGCAGGATGGCAACTGGATTCCCTGGGTGGCGCCGGCAGCGATCCAGGAGGGCGCCCACGCCGCCGGCAACATCTTGCGTGAGCTGAAGGGCGAACCGCGCACTCCGTTTCACTACCGCGACAAAGGTATGCTGGCGATGATCGGACGCCACAAGGCGGTGGCCCACTTCGGCAGTGTTCGGATGTCGGGGACGGCCGTATGGTTTCTCTGGCTGTTCCTCCACATCCTCTACCTCGTGGGTTTCCGCAACCGGCTGAGCGTGTTGCTCCAGTGGGCGTATGCCTATTTCACCTATCAGCGCGGCGTGCGGTTGATCACCCGCCAGGATCCCGGTCCCTGAGCAGTGGATCGCGGCATCGTCGGATTCCTTCGCTGGGCCATCGTCGCAGCGCTGCTTGCCCGGCGCGTGTGGTTTGCTGTTCGCCGGGGGGGCTGTGACCGACTTTCCCCGGCGCCAACCGAACGGTAATCTTCCCGTCCGTTCCCAGCATCGGATCAGCCAATCGAGGTGCCCAGGATGGAGGAATCCGGAGCCCTGATAACCAACGACGCGGCCGTCTTGGGGCTGCTCGCGGTCACTCTGGGCGCGATCTTCTACACGGCGCGCAGCAGCCACCCCGCATGGAAGAAGTTCTACAAGTACGTGCCCACACTGCTGCTCTGCTACTTCATACCGTCCCTCTACAACACGTTCGGACTGATCGACGCCGAGCAGTCGGGACTCTACTTTGTCGCATCTAGGTTCCTGCTGCCCGCGACCCTCGTATTGCTCACTCTTTCGATCGACATGCAGGCCATCATGCGGCTGGGACCCAAGGCTCTGACGATGTTCGCGACCGGTACGATCGGGATCATCCTGGGCGGCCCGATTGCGATCCTGATCTTCTCGGTGCTCAGTCCTGAGACGGTGGGCGGGGCGGGTCCACCCGCCGTGTGGCGCGGCCTCACGACGGTGGCTGGCAGCTGGATCGGTGGCGGTGCCAATCAGGCGGCAATGAAGGAAGTGTTCGACGTGAGCGACAGCGTGTTCTCGGCGATGGTCGCGGTTGATGTTCTGGTGGCCAACGTATGGCTCGCCATCCTGCTCTACCTGGCCGGCGAGTCGAAGGAGATCGATGCGCGCACCGGAGCTGACACGTCGGCGCTGGAGGAGCTGCAGCGAAGGGTGGCCGAGTTTCAGGAGAAGCATGCGCGGATTCCGTCACTCAACGACCTGATGATCATCGCAGGGGTGGGGTTCGGCGTTACGGGCGTCTCGCACGTTCTAGCTGACAGCCTTGCTCCATGGATAGAGCGCGCAGCGCCGCAGCTTTCGAGGTTCAGCCTCACGAGTTCGTTCTTCTGGTTAGTGGTGTTCGCCACGACCGGTGGGCTCCTGATCTCCTTCACGCGGGGCCGCGAGCTGGAGGGCGCGGGAGCGTCCAAAGTGGGATCGGCCATGCTCTATGTCCTGGTTGCGACCATCGGGATGGGCATGGACATC
Organism: Gemmatimonadales bacterium; assembly: GCA_046760725.1. GTDB lineage: Bacteria > Gemmatimonadota > Gemmatimonadetes > Gemmatimonadales > GWC2-71-9 > JBHIEQ01. Next base: position 3,301 of record JBHIEQ010000060.1, on the reverse strand, counting down.
ACGGCGGTCGTGGAGCGCCCGGGACTGTTTGCCGTGGGTGGAGCGTGGCTGGGGGTTCACGCAGTGCTATTGATCGCGGTCGCCAAGGCGATCAAGGCACCCGTGTTCTATTTGGCGGTAGGAAGCCAGGCAAACGTCGGCGGGGCGGCATCGGCACCCGTGGTCGCGTCGGCGTTCCATCCAACGCTCGCGCCCGTGGGGGTGCTGCTGGCGGTGTTGGGGTACGCCCTTGGAACATATGGGGCCTGGCTCTGCGGCCAGCTGATGCGGATGGTTGCGCCCTAGCGGTTGGGCGCTGATCTTGGGGCGCACTGGCAACACCAGACCACCAGCACCGCTAGGAGCAGACCGATGAGCTACATCGACCCCGTCAGCGTGTCACCCGACAACTACAGGACTCTGTTCGAGGACGATCGAGTCCGTGTGCTCGAGATGACACTCCCCGCCGGCGTGAGCGACACCGAGCACTCTCACCCCGACGAAGTCGTGTACTTCCTCAAGGGCGGAAAGGCCAAGATCCACGTCACCGAGGATGCCATGGAAGCTGACATCCCCGACGGTCATGTCATGGCTCACGAAGCCTGGACGCACCGCGTGGAGAATGTAGGCGCTACGGATATTCACGCGATCATCTTTGAGATGAAAGCCTAGGCGGAGTACAGGGTGCGGCACCACGAAAGCCCCACCGCGTTGTGCGGTGGGGCTTTCGTAAGGCCGACCTATCCGATCCCTTTCACCCCCACTTCTTTCCCAGTTCCTCGAGGCCCGCACGCTGTAGATCTTCAGGGGTCATCGCGATCCTAAACTCGGTGCGCGCATTGAAGTTCAGAAACCACGGCTCCGCCAGTGCCGGGATCTGTGATGGGTCGGATACGTCGACCACGATGATCCCTCCGCGGTTGCCGTCTTGCTCGGAGAAGTAGACGGCTTCGGGTTTCATGTCCTCGAGGATGCGGCCGATTGTTTCACCAGCAGTGCCGTCTGCAACCGCCTTGTTGAACTTCTCGGGCGGAAGGTGGACTATCATGAGCATGCGCATCGCGTGTCTCCCATCTGATGTGGTGCATTGGCGCGGTTCCTGCGCTGAAGGTGCTATAGTGACGGACGGGACGCCTGCCGGCAAGATCCGGCCGTACCGTCGCTTGACACCACGGCGTGCCGCGATCACCAGGTTAATCACGCGCCTGCTATCCCTTCCCTGAACAGAACGTTCGCCGTAGAATCGAGGTCACCGCACGACTATGACTGAAACGGAACGTAGGCATACGCCTGAGCCCATGCCCCTGACTGCGTATCGCGGCCACGGGTCGGGCGACACGTACGCCCACTACGAGCGCCTGTTCCAGCACAACGACGGAACCGGTCTCTACACCCTCCCGGGAATCATGCAGTTCGTGACCTTCCTGATAGATGTCTCCCAGCAGACCGGCGTGAACGAGTTTCAGGTGTTTCCGGCATGTCTGGTCACCATGTCGGTAGACGAGATCGAGCGCGCAGTGGCCGAGGGTGGCGACCCCGAGAAGGCCTTCAAGCTGCTGAACGTCGTCGGGACCACGGTCGCAAAGCTGACCCGCCGCGCCGACCGAGCGGGCCGGTTCGACCACACGTTTACGCTGTTGCTCACGCGTGCCATGGCGCGCAGCGTGCGCGAGCACTATGTACGCCGCACGGCAGAGCGGCTGAGAGAGGTCACGCAGGAAGCCGGCATGGCGACGAACTTCTGCTTCGGCGTCGCGAGTCTGACCGAGCACTTGGTCACGGACACGGACGACATGCTGCGCAAGTCGCTCCGCGCCTTGCGGTGCGCTCAGCGACGCGAGCCGGAGGCGGTCGAGCTGGGCCCCGCGACGGTCGCCGTCTTCGATTTCAGGACGATGTCGCTGGACGAGATCGCCGGCGTTCCCAAGTAGCTGGCGGAACCAATGACCTCGCCGCGAGACATCACGTGACGGTCAGGAGCAAGACCGCAGGCCCTGCAACAGAACGCGGAGGCCGCCGCGACGGCTGACCCGCTAGGCTAGAACTTCACCCCCACACCGCCGAACACGAGTCCACGAAGAGTCTCGAAGGCGAACAAGTCGATCAGGTGACCCTCCAGGAACGGCCTGATCGGTCCCACGGGCAGCGCCAGACCCGCGAACAGGGTGTGTGCGACCTCGATCCCTGGAGCGTCGAGCGGCACGCTGGCATAGAGCGCTGTCGGCTTTGCCACCATGAGACCCGTTCCCACATACCAGCGGGAGCGGTCACCCGTCGGCCTCAGCCGGAGGGCGAGCTGGGCCTGCCAACCCTCGCCTGCCTCCAATCCGTAGTGGAAGGCGGGATAGAAATCCACAGGTCCGCGCACCCGCCAGGCGTAGTGCAAACCCAAGCGACCACGCACGAATCTGCCCCCCGAGATGTCGCTGCCCCAGCGCACCCCGAACTCGCCGGCGGAGGGCCCTCCGCGCAGGTCCGGGCTCCGGGTCCAGAACGCTATGACCCCGCAGTCGGACCCGAGTCGGTTGTACGCGGGCGGTATCGGTGCCGGCCGGCTGTACGTCTCCACGGCTTCGACCATATCGATCGGGATGGTTTCGATGTCCGTGGTCAGAGTGTTGCCCATGAACGCCCCGTCCAGGTAGAGCAACACCGGACACTCCTGGTTACGGCGGCGCGACCTGGTCGCGACCTCGACCCGAAAGCGCCGAGTATCCAGCGTGCCATCCGGCAACGGATTCCCGTAATTGGGGTTTGCCCGGACCACATAGCTGGGCATCCGGCGAACGACGTCGGTGACCTCGACCGGATTCCAGTCCTCGAACTCGTCGCGCGTAAGGAAGTCCCCCAGGCCGATGGTGCGATGCCTGTAGAAGCTGGCGAGATGTGGGAGCGGAGCCGTTCCCTCGACGACTAGCGGAGCCAGTGTGTACGGGCCGGTTGTGGCCGCCGGGACGACGACGCCCAGGTTGAGGAGCCGGGTCGTCTCCGATACCTCGAAAGCCGAGGTGGAGACCGGCGTGTAGCCCACACGAAGAATGCGCATGGAGTAGATACCGGGTTCCACCTCAACCTCGAATCGGCCCGCGGAATCCGAGGTCACCGCCCTCAACGAATCGCCGGCTACGCCTAGCAGCACGACACGCGCTCCAGCCACTGGTCTGCCGTCCGGTTCGGCATTGATCCGACCCCGGACAGTCTGCGCCCCGAGGAGGCGAGACACGAGGCACGTTGCGACTGTCAGAATGAGGAGAATCTGGCGCGGAGCGTGCATGAGCATTTCTATGTAGTAATGAAAAGTAAGTTCCTTGTGTGGGCTCCG
>JBHIEQ010000059.1:0-10614 GCA_046760725.1 Gemmatimonadales bacterium | reverse complement strand
CTCCGGTATCCATGTTGGCGAGCGCGTGGCCACGCGCGATCAGCTCGTCCAACCGGTCCAGAACGTCGTCGCCGCTCACCACGCCGACCCTCACTTCGCCCTGTAGGCCTTGGGAACGCGCAGCCTCGATGACGCGTTCGGCACAGGCCTGCGGGTTGACACCGCCCGCATTCGACACTACACGGACCCCCTGCTGTACGAGCTCCGGTAACAAGCGCTCCATGAGCGGCACGAAATCCCGCGCGTATCCCAGCGACGGATCGCGCGACCGCTGTTTTTGCATGATGGACATGGTGACCTCGGCCAGGTAGTCCATCATCATGTAGTCGATGGGCCCGCCCTCCACCTGGCGCACCGGCGCTTCCAGCCAATCGCCCCAGAAACCCTGACCGGAGGCGATGCGAACCGATCTGGTCACGGAGGCGTCACTGATTGGGGGGGTCGGCCACCCGGGCTCGGGCGGCGGCGCGGCGCAAGGCGACGGTTCCCCCGGGACCACGCGCCCTCACCTCGACGAGCGGATCGAATGCAGCCGGCGGACTGAGGCGATCTCCGGAGATCGAAAAGAACAGCTCGGCGCCCGCGCCCGCGGAAATCGCCACTGTGTCGGACACTCCGGGCTCGGCTCGCTCGAGTTCTATCGCTTCCGACGCCAGGAACGACATCGTGACCCGCGCCGACCACGACGCCGGCGGCTCCATGTGCGCGAATCCCGGGAACAGCTCCACAGTCAAGGGTTGAGCCACGTCCGTGGAATCGAGATTCAGCTCGAGTCGCCCAAATGCGTAATGCATCGGCCCGTCACGCAGCTTCACCCCCGCGGAGTCGAACACGGTGACCCCGAAATCGGTCAGCTGTAGCCAGATCTCGACCGGGAGATCCACGTCCACCAAGAGGCGGCTCGCCCAGCTCGGCGCATCGACCACCAAGCTCTGGGCGACGTCTCTCACGCCGTTGACTGTCAGCGATTGTGTCGCGCCCACCAGCGCGCCCGTGATCCGGGCCTCGACCGCTCGGCGGAGCCGATTGCGGACCACAGCACGTGGCCCGTCCGCGATAGAGGTGACGACGAGCTCGGGAAGTGCGGCTCTCAGGCGGTAGCGTAGCGGTTGGGTGGGGGGCGCCACCACGACCGCCTCGTACACGCCCGGCACGAGGTCTTCGGCCGCAACCACTATGGTGGCGGAGTCTCCCGCGCCCGACCCCACCTCGCGCGCGCTGCCTCGGCGGTGGGGCTGCCCGGACGGCTCGAACAGGTACAGGGTTCCAGCGCCCCCTTGCTCGGACACCAGAGTGACGCCGAGTCCGCCGTCCGACTCCGCAACCGGCAGGTAGTACCGCTCGTGACCACCAGGTGGCAGGTCACCCCCCGAGTCGAGCCCGCCCGCAAGGTCGTGGCTCACGACGATCGTGTTGACGAGCCCGAACGCCGGTCCCGCCATCGTGTCGGTGGCGGGGCGCGCCCACACCGTTCCCACATGGAGTCCCGGCTCCACCAGCAGCGCTCGGTCGTAGGTGACTTCCACGGTGACCGGAGCACCGCCCGGCTCGATCACCGCCGGCGCCCGCAGCCACGGCTGGTCGGGCTCCAGCAGTAGTCGCGCAGCCGGCTGTCCCCCGACCGACGTGATCCGGAAGCGCTGCAGCGTATCCGCATCCGATGCCAGGCCGCGCCGCCGGTATGCCGCGCGGCCGCCAAGCCCCTCGCCGCCATCGGGAAGGGCCTCCACCCGGTACAGGCCCGCCTGGTGGGACGCCAGCAGCCAGCGGTATGCATCCGGCACGTTCGGGACGCCCGCTCCTTGATCTACGACGGTTGCCCCCTCCAGCGGGACCGCGGTAGCCATGAGGGCACGCTTCACGTCGATCGCCCGCGCCCTCCTGGAGGCACGGCGCATCGCCGAGAGGAGCAGCGCCGCGGCACCGGAGATCTGGGGCGCCGCCATGCTCGTGCCTCCCGATATCTCCTCTCCGGTGCGCCACGCAGGCACGGTAGAGAACGCGACGCCCGGGGTGCACAGATCCGGTTTGGCCACCTCCCCTCCCCGCGCGCTCCACCAGCCGAGCACGTCTCTCATCTTTGGCTGGTCGGGCTCCGGGCGCGAGCTGAACGCTCCGGGGAACAGGGCGCACGCCGCTATCACGAACTCGGACGAGGCCGGAAAGTCCACGGTGGAGAGCCCCGGCCCGTCGTTGCCCGCGCTCACCACGAACACGACGTCCAGATGTTTCAGCACGAACTCGTCCACCAGGGAATCGATCGCGGCCGGACCCTCGATCTCGTGTCCCACCCCGAAGCTCAGGTTGATGACCAGCGGCATGCCGCGGCGCCGAGCGAAGTCGGCCGCATAATTCATCGCGCGGAGCATCGCTCCGGTCACGGACACGCCACCGCGCGTGTTGTTGGAGATCTTGAGCCCGAGGAGTTGCGCCCCGGGAGCCACGCCGTCGAACCCTTCGACGCCGAACAGACCGTGTCCGGCCGCAATGCCCGCCACGTGAGTCCCGTGACCGAAGTTGTCCATCACGAGATCGAGGATTGGGTGCCCCTCGTCGTCTTCCGAGAGGTTCACCGCGATGCTCATTGCCGCCGTCGCCGCCGCTCCCGCCGCCCCGCCGTCGTAGGCGATCGTCTCTCCCGCGAACAGGAAGTCGTGCACCGGGAACTCGTCGTCCAGCGTGGAGTCACCGTCGGTGTCGGCCACTACGAACCAGCCGCTGCTCGATCGCGCGACGACGAGCGGCAGACCATCCGTGAAGCTGCCATTGCCGTTCAGGTCCGACGCGGGTCCGCCGCCAAGGGACAGCTCCTGGAACACGCCGCCGTAGTACGGCCGCCGCGCCAACCGCGCCACGCGGCCGAATCCCGAGAGCCTCCGCCCTCCAACCACGAGTGTACCGTCGCGCTCCGGCTGGATCTCGAACAGAGGAACTCTGCCCTCCCCGGAGAAATCCCTGAGATCCAGGATCTTGGGCTGACCGGTCGTCGTGTTCTTGAGGCCGGGAAGGCCCGGGTCGATCCCCGAGTCGAGAATCGCGATCAGGACGCCTCTCCCGTCAAAGGTCGGGTGAGCGAGACGAAAGCTGTCCACCCCGGTACTCTCGAGCGGCATGAGTCCCGCGAGAAACGCGACTCGCGGCGGAAGCACCGGCTCGCGCCGGCGGGTCACTGTGCGGTCCGATGCGGCTGCAACCGCTCGCGGTGCTAGGTCGGACGGACGTTCGGCGGGCTCGGGGGTCGCGAGGGAGACGCCCGGACCCCCGCATCCTGAGGCCCCGAAGAGCAGTGCGCACAGCGAGAGGGATCTGAGGCGATCCAAGGCGAAGGAGGGCGATGGCGTCACGGGAGCGACTCGGTTTCGGGTCTCACGAGCCGTAGTAGTCGAGTGGAGGCAGAGCGAACGCCCCCAGGTGTGGTCCCCGATAGCGGCGCGTCACACGCAGCGCGAACGCCAGCACCGAGCGAGTGTCTTCCGGAGGGATAATGACGTCCACGAACCCGCGCGCACCGGCGAACTTCGCGTCGAGTTGATGCTCATAGTCGGCGCGCATTCTCTCCACCTGATCCGCCACGGAGGGATCCTCCGAGCGATCCCCGAAGACGGCCTTGATCGCGGACTCCCCCTCCATGACCCCCATCCGACCCGTGGGCCACGAGAAGATGAAATCGGGATCGAAGCCCTGGCCCGCCATCGCGTAGTAGCCGGCTCCCGATGCGTGGTTCACGGTCAACACGATCTTCGGAACCACTGCGGTCGCCATGGCTTCCACGAAGCGGGCTCCCGCCCTGATGATCCCGGAGTGCTCGGCTTCCGGACCCACCATGAAGCCGCTCACGTCTTGCACGAACAGGATGGGCAACCCCTCGCGGTTCGCGGTGTCTATGAAATAGGCCACCTTCTCGGCGCTCTCGGTGTACACGATCCCTCCCACGCGCGGCGCCTGACCCTCTTCTCCCTTTATCATCCCGCGCCGGTTAGCGATCAGCGCCAGCGGATAACCCTCAATGCAGGCGTGCCCGCAGATCATCTCCCGGGCAATCTCCGGCTGGAACTCGTCCAGCTCTCCGCGGTCGATGAAGCACTCGAGCACGCGACGCATGTCGTACGCCATGCGATGGTCCGAGGGCAGGATGTCATAAAGGGCGGCGGGAGGCTGCAACGAAGGCTGCGGCTCGTAGGGGGGTTCGATGTCGCGCACGGCGACCGGCAGCCGACTGATATACTCACGGACGCGCTCGAGACATTCACGATCGTCCTTGGCACGGTAGTGAGCTACGGCGCTCTTAGTCGTGTGCGCAACGGCTCCGCCCAAGACTTCCGCATCGACCTGAGCGCCTATCGCCCCTTCGACCAGATTGGGTCCGCCCAGTCCCATGAAAGACGTGCCCTCCACCATGAAGATCACGTCGGACAGGGCGGGCAGGTATGCGCCGCCCGCGACACAGGGTCCCATGACCGCGCTGATCTGGGGCACCCGGAGGTACCGCCTCATGATGGAGTTGTAGTAGAAGATCCGGGCTGCGCCGTACTGCCCGGGGAACACGCCCCCCTGATAGGGCAGGTTCACTCCGGCCGAGTCCACCAGATAGACGATGGGAATGCGTTGCCGCATCGCGATCTCTTGCGCGCGCAGCATCTTCTTTATCGTCTCGGGCCACCACGAACCAGCTTTCACCGTGGCGTCGTTTGCGACGATCACGACGGGCCGTCCCTCCACGACACCGATTCCCGTTATGACCCCGGCCCCCGGCGCCTGGCCGTCGTACCGGTCGTATGCCACCAACAGGCCGACTTCCAGCCAAGGCGTCTCGGGATCCCTGAGCCCGGTGACCCTCTCTCGCGCGGTGAGCTTTCCTCGCTCGTGCTCGCGACGGATCTTGTCGGGGCCGCCTCCTTGCTCGAGCCTGAGCGCGAGCTCACGGTACTCCGCGGTGAGGTCCCGCAGGCGGTTGGTCGGCTGAGTCGTTGTGCGCTCGGTCACTCTGAGCGGCCACTCGCCCAGCTGGTGATGTAGTCGATGATCTCCCGGGTGGAGCTTCCCGGCCCGAAGAGCTTTGCAACCCCCTCTTGCTCGAGTCTGGAGATGTCCTCCTGGGGGATGATGCCGCCGCCTATCAGGAGCACGTCACCGCGACCCGCGTCCTCGAGGAGCCGGCGAACCCGCGGGAAGAGCGTCATGTGAGCACCCGAGAGGATCGACAACCCCACCACATCCACATCCTCCTGCACCGCCGCCCTTGCGATCATTTCAGGAGTCTGGTGCAGTCCGGTGTACACCACCTCCATGCCGGCATCACGCAGCGCGGCCGCAACGACTTTGGCACCGCGGTCGTGTCCGTCGAGGCCGGGCTTCGCTATCAAAATGCGGACCGGGCGCCCCAAGGTATTGGCAGCTCTCGGGCCGTTCGGCGTCATTGTGCGGGGAACGTAGTCGCGTCGGGATTGGCAGACAAGCTGACGAGAGGCGTCAGGCGCCCGCGGCCGTCGTCGAACGGACCTAGCGTGCCGGGAATCTCAGGAGAGCAGCGAGCCCGTCCACTGCCGCTCGCACCTCACCGTGCTCCACGACGTTCACGTGACCGCCTTGGCGCAGCGTGTCCTCGATCGCTTCGTCTATCACGTCGGGAACCGCCACTCTCTCCTCGCCGCTGCAGCTCTCGGGTCTCGTGGTAAGCCTCCGCGTTGAGAGACAGCGGTACCCTTCCACTTCGGCGGCCGGATCCACGAGCAACGTGCGCACCTGCCCGCGCGACAGTGCCAGCAGTGACGCCTCCACTCCGTTCACGGACCAACCGGTGCCGGCGCCCTCGGCGAGCACCCGTGCTTGCTCGACCTCGCGCTCGCGCTCGGCCGCCCGCCGCAGCTCTAGAGCGACCTCCATCACCTCCGCGGGCGTCGCCGTCTTGGGGTTCAGTCGTGCGACACCGATGAGGCGTTCCGCCAGGTACGGATGGAGATATGGCTGGACGGCCCCCGCGTCGGCCCCCGTGCCCCCCAGCACGATGCCGCGCAGCGGACTGCCACGCGTGAACTCGAACAGCCGTTCCGCGACGGCCGCGTAATGGCGCTGCTTCTCCTCGCGGATGCGCTGGTGGTAGTTGTGTTCCCCGAAAGCCGCTGCCGTGCCGGCGGATGCCCACTGCGAGCGCGGCCCATGAAAACGCCCGGCTCGTGTGACCCCGCCGGCCGCGAGACCCTCGACCTCGTCGATTCCGAAGGCCGTGAGCTGGAAGAAGCGTGCGCTCGTGCGGTCGTACACGGTGCAGACCATGTAACCGAACTCGTCGTCCAGGGCCGCGAGCTCGCGCACGAGCGGGCTGCGGTCCACGGCCAGACGCGAGCGCAGGACCCGAGGCAGCGGCACCGCCTCGAACAGATCCACCCCGGAGCACGCGAAGATCGCGATGCCCCGCCCCACCGGCAGGTTGCCGGGATCCTCGAGGTACTCCCTGACGCGCCGCAGGTCTGCCTCTACCACCTCGAGTTCGTGCCTCGGCATACCACCCGCCTCGAGCCGACCCAGCTGCCGCCTGATCCGGTTCTTGAGCTTGATGAGGTATTTGCCACGGCTCCTGTCGCGCGGCTCGAGCTTCAGGTAGCACGAGACTACCCAGTGTTCGGTGGTCCCCATGAGCGTGAGCCAGTCAACAACGCCGCGCAACGTATCTGGGCTGCCCGACCCCCCCGCTGGGGGGCGCGTCGCCGGCCGCGACCTCGACGGCTCAGAAGAAGACGGGTTCGCGGTAGGCACCGTAAACCTCCTCGAGGGCGTGGCGGATCTCGTAGAGTGTCGCGTACGCGCGGGCGCACTCCAGCATCGGTGGAATCACGTTCTCGTCCCGCTCGGCTGCAGCCTTCAACTCCGCCAAGCAACGCTCCACCCTCTCCTGGTCCCGCGAGGCTCTGAGCTTCGCGAGTCGTGCGGCCTGAACGCGTCCGGGCTCGTCGCTCACCTTGAGGATCTCGAGGTCGCGCTCGTCGGGATCGACGTAGTCGTTTACGCCCACGATGACGCGGCGTTTCTGCTCGACCTCATGCTGGAACTTCCGGGAACTCTGATGGATCTGCCTCTGGAACCATCCACTCTCGATCCCCTTCACCACGCCGCCCACCCGGTCTATCCGGCGGAAGATCTCCTCGGCTTCCCGCTCCATGCGGTCGGTGAGCGCCTCCACGTAGTACGACCCTCCCAGAGGATCGATCACGTTGGCGATACCGGTCTCGAACGCGAGAACCTGCTGCGTTCTGAGAGCGAGCTTCACCGCCCCCTCCGTGGGCAGCGCCAGGGTCTCGTCGAGCGAGTTCGTGTGCAACGACTGCGCGCCACCGAGCGCCGCCGCCATCGCCTGATAGGCCACCCGCACCACGTTGTTCATCGGCTGCTGCGCGGTGAGCGACACGCCGGCCGTCTGACAGTGGAACCGCATCATCCAGGAGCGAGGATTCTCGGCCCCGAACTCCTCACGCATGTGGCGGGCCCAGATGCGGCGCGCCGCGCGCATCTTGGCGATCTCCTCGAAGAAGTCGTTATGAACGTCCCAGAAGAAGGACAATCGAGGAGCGAACACGTCCACGTCGAGCCCCCGCTCGATTCCGTGCCGTACGTACTCCCGGCCGTTCGCAAGCGTGAACGCCAACTCCTGAACCGCAGTGGCCCCGGCCTCGCGGATGTGGTAGCCGCTGATCGAAATGGTATTCCACAGGGGCGTGTGCTCGGACGCCCACTCGAACATATCGACTATGATGTTGAGCGCGGGCTCGACCGGGTACACCCAGGCGTGCTGTGCCATGTACTCTTTCAGGATGTCGTTCTGAACGGTGCCTCGCAGCTGCTCGATGTCGGCACCCTGTCGTTCGGCCGCCGCCACATAGAAGCAGAACTTGAGTGCGGCCGGACCGTTGATCGTCATCGATGTGGACACCCGATCCAATTGAATCCCATCGTACAGTGTTTCCATGTCGGCCAGCGACGATACGGCGACACCGCATTTCCCCACCTCGCCCTCGGCCCGCGGATGGTCGGAGTCGTATCCCATGAGCGTGGGGAAATCGAACGCAACCGACAGACCCGTCTGGCCTCGCTCCAGCAGAAACTTGTAGCGGCGGTTGGTGTCCTCTGCCGTCCCGAACCCCGAGAACTGGCGCATCGTCCAGAGCCGCCCGCGGTACATCGTGGGATGAATGCCGCGCGTGAACGGATATGACCCCGGATAGCCCAGCTTGTCGTCGTAGTCGAACTCGGCCAGGTCGGCGGGCGTATAGAGCGGCTCAACCTCGGCCGAACTTTGCGTCACGAAGTCGATGTTGCGCTTGGCCGCCTGATCGTACCGCTTGCGCCAGCTCTCGTATGCCTCGTCAGCCGTCACGTTCGGCCTCCCCTCTGAGTCCGGCCACAATCTCGCCGGCCAGCTTATAAGGACTTGTGCGCCCCGCCACGACGTCGTCCAGGCCTCGAGCGAGTATCGCCTCACCTCCGCCCTCGTCCCATACCCTGGCGCTCAAGGTTCGATTCACCACATCGCGCGTGTGACGGGCGAGTCGCTCCCGCCGCCGCTCGGTGAGCTCGCCGGTTCGCTCCAGCTCCGCATAACGATCTTCCAGCACCTGGATCACCTCACCCACCCCCTCACCCTTGACGGCGACAGTCTTGAGCACGGGCGGCTCCCAATCGGGGTCACCCGGCTGCTGCATCTCAGCTGCCGCTCCATGGTGTGCGCCGACATGCCGGTACGCCTGCCCTTTGCGGAAACCCAACATGATCTCCACCTCCTGCACCAGCCCGTCCGCTCCCGGCCGATCGGCCTTGTTCACGACGTAGAGATCCGCGATCTCCATCACGCCGGCCTTCAGCACCTGCACTCCGTCGCCCGACTCCGGAACGAGCACCAGTGCCGCGCAGTCGGCACTGGCTGCGATGGCGAGCTCGGATTGCCCCACACCCACCGTCTCGATGATGATGCGCTCGAACCCGAAGGCGTCCAACACGTCGCATACCTCCCTGCTCCGCGCCGCCAGGCCCCCGACCGCGCCGCGCGTGGCCATCGAGCGGATGAAGACGCCCTGGTCCAGCGTCAGGTTCTCCATCCGTATGCGGTCGCCCAGCAGAGCTCCGCCCGTAAACGGACTCGTGGGGTCCACCGCGACGACCCCCACCGTGAGGTCGCGCTCCCGGTATGCCTGCACCAACCGCTCGATCAGGGTGGACTTGCCCGCGCCGGGCGGGCCCGTGATTCCCACTCGATAGGCGCGACCGACCGACGCATGGAGCTCGGAGAGCAAAGCCTCGTAGCCATCACGGCCGTTCTCGATCAGCGAGATGGCCCTAGCGAGAGCCGGGACGCTGCGGTCCCGAATCCCGCTGACGAGGCCTTCACGCTCCATGCTTGAAACCTCGCCGAGACGCGCGCTGAGTCGCAAGGAGTCGCGTCACAGAATCAGGGCGGCACCCAAACCCAGCAGCAATAGGAACCCGCACACGTCCGTGAGGGCCGTGACGAAGACCGAGCTCGCTATCGCCGGGTCGGCTCCGAGCCGCTTGAGCACCAGAGGGATCGCGGCACCCGCCGCCGTAGCCACCACGAGGTTGCCCCACATCGCGAGCAGCACCACCAAGCCCAGCTTCCACCCCTGATCCAAGACAGCAGCCACGACGGCCACCGCCATGCCCACCGCAAGGCCGTTCACCACCCCAACCAGCAGCTCTTTGCCGACCATCACGAGCCCTTCCCTTGCCGGCACCAGCTCGAGAGCAATGCGGCGCACCGTGACCGCCAGCGCCTGCGTCCCCGCGTTCCCCCCCATGCCCGCGATCACCGGCATCCACACGGCGAGAGCGATGACCCTGTCGATCGTGTTCTGGAAGAAGAAGACCACCGCCGCGGCCAGGAAGGCCGTGAGCAGGTTCACGTACAGCCACGGGAGCCTGCGGCGCGCAGCCTGATGCCAGGTGCCGGTCAACTCCTCGTCTGCCGGCGCTCCGCCGAACTTGAGGATGTCCTCGGTGGTTTCAGCCTCGACAACGTCGATCACGTCGTCGAACGTGACCCGCCCCAGCAGCGTGTCGTCCGACCCGACCACCGGCAACGACGGCACGTTGTAGCGGGCCATCAGGCGCGCCACCTCCTCCTGATCCACATTCGCACCCACCGTGGCCGGGGGATCCTCCATTATCTGGCGGACGATCGTATCGGGCGGGGCCACCACCAGGCGCTGGAGCGGGAGCACGCCCACCAGACGGTTGTGCTCGTCAACGCAAAAGACTTGGTAGAACTCCTCGATCTCCCGCGCCTGGCGCCTGATGTCCTCGAGGGCCTCTCCGGCAGTGAGGCTCTGCGGGAGGGCGACCACGGCACCCGTCATGAGACCGCCCGCCGACTCCTCGTCGTAGCGGAGCAGCCTCTCCACCCCTGCGCGGTCCTCGACCTCTGCCAGGATCTGCGCAGCCCTATCGGGCGGCAGGTCGCCGATCAGGTCGGCGGCATCGTCATCGTCCAGCTCCTCGACGATGTCGGCCGCCTCCCCCGGGCCGAGTTGGGCCAACACGTCCTCGGGGTGCTCGGTCTCCTCCATTTCGGCCAGCGCCAGTGCTTTCTCCCAGAGCCGCTTCCACACC
>JBHIEQ010000058.1:0-10669 GCA_046760725.1 Gemmatimonadales bacterium | reverse complement strand
GCACAGGCACAGTCGATGTGAGCTCGCCGCTCACGGCCGATCCAGCCGACGTGCCCGCAACGGCACCCGTGTTCGTCGCGGGTGCTTCGGTGAGTCTCCGGGGCAGCGGCCCGCGTGCGGTGACGGGACCCGAGCAGATGGCTGGCCGGGATGAGGCTGAGGGTATCGGCTCCGCCGCAAAACGCGAGCTGCGTCAGGCTCTGCGCGCCGAGCGCCGCGCCGCCACGGACGCCGAGAGAGAGGCCCGGCGGGGACCCGAGCCGCCCACCTCGAAGCCGGCACGCGAAAAGCGCCGCCGGCCGACCAGACACTAGGCAGCAGCGAAGAGCCCCGCGATACCCGCGGGGCTCTTTCTTCTTATTACTGCGTCACCCTCGGTCGCGCCCTGAACTTCTCGTACAGCCTTGTGTGCCTGTTGTCGAGCGACACCGCTCGGCCCCGAATCCAGATGTGCGAGACCGTGGTGCGGACGTCCAGGGGATCGCCGGTCGCCACAAACAGCGTAGCGTCCTTCCCCCGTTCCAGCGAACCCAGGCGATCCTCGACCCCCCAAATCTGGGCCGGCCACAGCGTGAGCGCCTTGAGCGCGTCGTCGGGGTCCAGACCGAATGCGGTCGCCATGGCCGCGTGATACGCCAGATTGCGCGCGTTGGCCGCGTCACCCGTCGAGAAGGCGATCTTGACACCCGCGCGCGCCAGCACGCCGGGATTCGCGAATATCGCGTCGTACGGCATGTCGGTCCGGGGGTTCGAGAGAATCGATCCCAGAATGACGGGCACACTGCGCCCCGCGAGCGTGTCGGCGAGCTTCCACGCGTCGTCGCCGCCGTAGATCGCGAGCTTGAGCGAGTAGTCATCGGCCAGCTCGAGAGCCTTGAGGATCTGGTCTTCCCGATCGGCTGTGACGATCGTAAGCCGCTCGCCGTTCACTACGGCCACCATCGCCTCCATCTCGGGGTCGAACGGAATATCCGCTCCGCGCCCGCGACGCTCCGCGTAGCTCTTGGCCGTGGCGAAATACTCCCATATCTCGCGGCGCTGGCGCTCCACTCGCTGTTCGCGATTCTCTCCGCCTTGCTGCTGCCTGAAGAACCTGAAGCCGAATCGCCCACCGTCCGCCTCCGCGGTCGGGATATTCACCACGACCGCCGCCCGGGGGTCAATCGCCAGCTCGTAGGGCGTCCAGCCGTCCAGCGCAATGAGCGCCGCCGTGCCCGAGACGAGTCCTCCGCGCGGCACCGAGGCCGCCGTTAGAACTCCGTTCACTCGGGTGATGGGGATCATCTCGGAGTGAGCGTTGACAGCGACCACCGCCTGCATGTGGGGGTTCCAGTCGCCCAACTCGGTAAGGTCCACGGAACCGGCCACCGAGCCGATCTCGTAAAGACCGATACTGGTCCAGGAGTTAATGAATCCAGGATAGACGAACTGCCCGGGGACTTTCACCACTGTGGCACCGTCCGGAATCTGTATCACAGCTGCCGGTCCCACGGCGGCGATCTTGCCGTTCTCCATGATCACGACCCCGTCGGGAATCGGTTCTCTGGTAACGGACACCACGGTGGCGCCGGTAATCGCCACGGCCTGAGCCTCCAGGCCGCTGGCCAGTAGGGCAAGCAGTGCGGTGATCTTTGCGACGCATGCCGTCGTCCCGTCATGCCGTCGTGCCGTCATCTCTCACCTCCATCCTTCGACATCGTCACCGCTTTCACCTTCTCCCGCTCGATCAACTTCTCGAGAGTGGGCACCTCATCGCGGTCGAAGTACACGATCCCATCCACGATGGTCTTCTCGACGCGCGACTGCGGGTGGAATGGGTGCCCGCTGAATATCACGACATCCGCGTCCTTCCCCACGTCGATCGAGCCCAGGCAATCCTCGAGCCCGATGTCGGCGGCCGGGTTCAGCGTGATCATGCGTAGTGCCTCCTCCTCGGAGACGCCCCCATAGTGAATGGCCTTGGCGGCCTCCTGATAGAGCCGGCGGGCCCTCTCGCCGCTATCGGAGTTGACGGAGACCCTGACGCCGCGCTCGTTCATGAGCGCCATGTTGTAGGGTATCGCGTCGAAGGCCTCGAGCTTGTACGCCCAGTTGTCGGCGAACGTCGATGCTCCCGCACCGTGAGCCGCTATCTCGTCGGCGATCTTGTAGCCCTCCAGCACATGCTGAAGCGTGCTGATCTTGATGCCGAAGTCATCGGCTATCTCGAGCAGCCCCTGCAACTCGTCGGCGCGATAGCCGTGCGAGTGAACGCGGATCTCTCCATCCAGGATCGCAGCAAGCGTTTCGAGATAAAGGTCCCGCCGCGGGGGCATCGGCTCACGGCCGCGACCTGCGCGGCGCCGAGCCTCCTCGTACTCGGCCCACTCTTTCTGATAGGCGCGGGCCTGGGTGAACGCATCGCGAATGGATTGAAGCACGCCCATGCGCGTGGATGGCGGGCGGCGCTCGGTGCCGGGGATGTTGGGGCGGTTGGAGCGCTTGGGGTTCTCGCCTAGGGCGAACTTTATCCCCCTCGGAGCCCCTTCTACGAACAGATCCTCCACCGGACGACCCCAACGCGTCTTGATGACGGCGTCCTGCCCGCCGATCGAGTTGGCGGAGCCGTGCAGCAGGTGCAAGGTGGTCGTTCCGCCGGCCAGGGCGCGGAAGATGGTCATGTCATCGGCCACGACTTCGTCGCACACGCAAACCTGGGGGGTCGTGTTGGACGTGCTCTCGTTGATGCCGCCTTCCATGGCGGCGTGCGAGTGCGAATCGATGATGCCGGGTGTGACGTACTTCCCGGTCCCGTCTATCACGGTGGCGTCGCCGGGGACGCGCACGTCGGCGCCCACTTCCACGATCTTGCCGTCCCGTATGAGGACCGTGGCAGCCTCGAGCGTGCCGTGAGACGCCGTCATTATGGTGGCGTTGGTAACAGCGAGGGTGCGCGGCCCGGTGGGCGGCGCGGGGAGAGTCGCCGCCTCGACCGCCTCGCTCGCGGAGGTGTCTTCACGGGCGGCCTGACCTCTGCGCATGCCGAAACGGCCTCCAGGCGGCCCGCTGCTAGGTCCCGGGGAGCCCCCGCCGGCCGCGGCCGCGAGTGGCTTCGGGACGAACCGCTCACCATCCACAAACACGTATTCGACCTTGGCGCTGTCGTCGAGCAGCCCGCCGGCCGTCACGACCAAGTTGGCGATTTTCCCCGCGGTAACCGAGCCCATCCGGTCGTCCAGACCCAGAATGCGCGCGGGTTCCAGCGTCATGGCGCGTACGGCGCGATCCTCGGGAAGACCGGCCGCTACCGCCGCGCGCACGTTCCTCATGTAGTCGGCCGGAGAGAGCGCACCGCCCGATGTGAGAGCGATGGGTACACCGGCCTCGACGATCCGTGCGGCGTTGGCCTGGATGAGCTTGGCGACCGACGAGTCCGAGGGAAGCTCGCCGTCCTGCGTCCGGAAATAGCTGTAGCCGGTCATCGCGCTCGGCTCACCGTAGTTCACGCTAACAACGACCGGACGATTCTCGGCCTTCAGCAGGTCTGTGATCTGCCAGCCCTCGGTCGCTCCGGCGATCAAGTAGTTGAGTTCCAGCTCGCGTGCCAGCTTGATGGCGCGGCGAACGGCGTAAGCGTCGTCCGCGTGGAAGATCACGAGGCCCGCTCCCGTCGCGTACGGAATCAGCGCCTCGGTCCTCTCGTCGACCACGGGCCGCTCGATGCCGCGGGGGTTCCGGGCGTAGCGCGCCAGATATCGGGCCCAGTATTTCGCATCCAGCATCGACTGCCGTTGGTACGCCATCACTCCCATCAACGTGCTGGGATAACGGCCACGCTGCCGATCGAAGCTCATGTGTAGCGCCACCGGCGAGGCGACGACCATCTCGGCGGGCGTCGCGCCGCGCATGTTTATGAGCGCGCTCTGGCCGCGATACAGTCCGGATGGCGGCGCGGTCAGGACCGTCGTGAAGCCCGCGTTCCTCAGGCGCCCGATCGAGGCGTGGTTGGGATCGATCTCGAGGGCGACGATCCGGTGAGGGTCGATACCCTGAAAGCCGCTGGTGTCTCGCTGCGCCGCCTGAAACGCGGCGAAGCCTCCACCTTGCGGACGGCGTGGCGCCGGGGCCTCGAGCCCCGCCGCGGTCACGAGGTCGATGAGGCCGGGGTACACGGTCATACCCGCCAGATCCAACACACGTGCATCGGGGGGGACGGCGACTCCCGGCCCCACGGCCTCGATCAGACCGTCGCGGATCACGACGATCGCTCCTTCCATGGGACTGCCGTCAACGGGGATCACCCGGGCATTCGTGAGAGCCCACGTGTCCCGTTGTGCATGCCCGGCCGCCGCCGCGGCCGCGGAGAGGATGCAGGCTATTACCAGCGGTCCGAGTTGGCTGTGCGTACGCATGATCAGGTTGGGGTTGAAGGGTCTTGGGGACGGACAACTCATCTACGTTTTGTGAGCGCGAAATGTTGGCGCTCGGTGCCCGCGGCCGCTAGCCGCGAGCCATGGTGCCCGGGAACCATCGGCGACGCCTTCGGTATTGTCGGTATTGGTAGCACCGACCAGACGGACCAGGTAGACCAGGCGTATCCCTTCGAGCGAAAGGTAGGTTGTCTTTGCAGGGACGCAGCGCGTTGGTGCTTCTCGCCCTAGCAAGTGCGGTCGTCATGTCCGTTCCCCCACCGCTGGAATCAAACAATCAAGAGGCAGGCGTCGCCACGCAGGGCGGGGAGGAACGGCCGCGCGGCCGCGCCTTCTATTTCACGCGTGCGGAGTACAGCAATTGGAGGGAAAGCAGGTTCGGGAGTTGGGCTGTCGATTTCCCCAAGGCCGATCGCCAGTTCCTGATCGGACTCAGGCACCTCACGATCATAGACGCGTACGAGTACGAGAACCCGGTGCGTCTCGACGACCGGGCGCTCAGGCGCTTCCCGTTTCTCTACGCCTTGGAGGTCGGCTACATGGCTCTGACCGATCCCGAGATTCGGGGGCTACGTGACTATCTGCTTGCCGGCGGTTTCCTGGTCATAGACGATTTCTGGGGCAGCTACGAGTGGGCCAATTTCGAGGCCGAGATACACCGCGTGCTGCCGGGATACGAGATCGTGGACATCCCTGGGGATCATCCCGTGCTGAGGGCGTTCTATGAGATCGGCGAGATTCTCCAGGTGCCGGGCCGGGGCCGTGGGATCGGAGGGCGGCCGACGTGGGAGCGGGATGGCTACGTACCGGCCCTGCGCGGCATTTTCGATGAGCGCGGCCGGCTCATGGTGCTGATCAATTGGAATACCGACCTGGGCGATGCGTGGGAGTGGGCGGAGGATCCCTGGTACCCGCTGAAGTATGCCAACTTCGCCTACCAACTTGGGGTCAACATGGTTGTTTACAGCATGAGTCATTGAGGAATGACCCACTGAGGCGATGCTGGAGCACCTGTTCGAGTTCTTGTTCAAGTATCGGCCCGTCGTTTTCGAGCGTGGCGAGCTGGTCATCGATCCTCCCTGGCCGTTCCCCGCCGTGTTGACACTCGGCCTGGTGGCTGCGGGAGTAGCGATGCTCGGATACGTGCGCGCTTCGGGCCGCTCTGATCTGCGGGACCGCGTGCTCTTGACGGGACTCCGGCTCGGCGCGCTGGCCGTTCTCATGGTGGTTTTGGCTCGCCCGATGCTGGTGATCGCGACCGTCGTGCCGCAGCAGAACTTTCTCGGGATCTTGATCGATGATTCGCGCAGCATGCGCATCGCCGACGCCGGCGGTCGTCCCCGCTCCGAGTTCGTGACGAAGCACTTCGGATCCGAGGGCAGCGAGCTTCTCGGTGCGCTGTCGGAGCGCTTCAAGCTCAGGTTCTTCCGGTTTGCCGAGGCGCCGGGGCGGTTGGACGCGGTAGGCGACCTGACGTACCTGGGCAGCCGTACGGATCTGGGCAGAGCGCTCGACGGCGCGCGGCGCGAGCTTGCCGCTGTTCCCCTCGCGGGGCTGGTCGTGGTGACGGACGGGGCGCACAACGCGCCACGGTCTCTCACGGACGCTGTGCTCCACCTTCAGGCGGCTGGCGTTCCGGTGCACGCGGTAGGAATCGGTCGCGAGCGATTCTCAAGGGACATCGAGCTCCGGCGCGTCGAGGCGCCGCGGACGGTCATCGAGGGATCATCGATCTCGGTGGATCTCTCGGTCGCTCACAGCGGATTCGGCGGCGAGACTGTACGGCTGACGGTCGAGGACGCGGGGCAGATCGTGCACGTGACGGACATCGAGCTTCCGCGCGACGCCGACACCTTCACCAAGCGCGTCCATTTCAAGGTGATCGAGCCCGGTCCCCGCACGTTTCGCTTCCGCATCGCTCAGCAGCTCGGCGAGATGGTGGCCGAGAACAACGTGCGCGAGGCGCTCATCATGGTCGAGGCCAGGGAGCGCTCGATCCTTTACTTCGAGGGCGAGCCCCGGTTCGAGGTGAAGTTCATCAGGCGCGCCGTCGCTAAGGACGAGAACCTGCGCGTGGTGGTACTGCAACGGACAGCGCAGGGCAAGTTCTACCGCTTGGGCGTCAAGGGATCCGAAGAGCTTGCGGGCGGTTTTCCCAAGACGCGCGAAGAGTTGTTCCAGTACGAGGGTCTCATACTGGGTAGTGTCGAGGCCAGTTTCTTCACGCACGATCAGCTTCGGATGATCGCGGAGTTCGTGGATCAGCGAGGCGGCGGGCTATTGGCATTGGGCGGCCGGTTGGCCTTTGAGCGCGGCGGTTACGCGAACACGCCGGTTGCCGACGCATTGCCCGTTGTCGTTCCAGAGGTGTCCGACACGTCCTTCTTCGCCGAAATCGACGTCGAACTCACGCCTGTCGGACGCACGCACGCTGTGACTCAGCTCGGTGCGGATCCGAACTCCTTGGAGGATCGCTGGCGCGAGCTACCGGCGCTGTCCATGCTCAATCGTGTAACTGAGGTCAAGCCGGGCGCCAGCACGCTCATGGTGGGCAGGAGTGCCGACGTCTCGGATCCGCTCGTGGTGCTGGCGCATCACCGATTCGGTAGGGGTAAGGCAATCGCATTTCCCGTTCAGGATTCGTGGGTCTGGCAGATGCACGCCGATATACCGCTCGAAGACGAGACTCACGAAACGCTGTGGCGACAGCTTCTCCGATGGCTGGTGGCCGACGTGCCGGATCAGGTTACTGCGGCTGCTTCGTTGGGTCGAGTGGAGAGCGGGACGCCCGTGGATATCACGGCGACGGTCACGGACTCCGGTTACGTTCAGTTGAATGGCGCCCAGGTGGTGGCGACCGTGGTGAGTCCCTCCGGGGAAGAGGCTACTCTTCCGCTGGAGTGGACGGTTGAGCGAGACGGGGAGTACGCCGTGGAGTTCGTCCCCGCCGAGGACGGTCTGCACGAGATTCGGGTCGAGGCAAGGCGAGCAGACACATTCAGGGGTAGCGCCACCACGTATGTAGAGGCCGGCGACCTCTCGCTCGAGTCGTTCGATGCCGTGATGCATGCCCCTCTTCTCGAAAGGCTGGCGGCGGAGACCGGTGGGAAGTTCTATACCGAGGGAACTGTCGGGACGCTTCCCGAGGACGTGAGCTTCACGGAGAGCGGGGCCACGGTACACGAGGAGCGCGATCTGTGGGACATGCCGGCGTTGCTCATGTTGCTCATCGGGTTGATCGGTGCGGAGTGGGCCGTGCGTCGCAACCGGGGGCTCGCATGAGGCGTTGGGCGAGTCGTCTTCTCGCGCTCTTGTTTCTCGCAGCGCCCCGGCCGGCGTTCGGTCAGACCTACCTGCTGATCGTTTCCGGGATTGGCGGTGAGCCGCGCTACAGCGCGGACTTCTTCCGCTGGTCTACCTCGCTCGCCGAGGCCGCAACGGCGCGCTACGGACTTGCCGAGGAAAACGTCATCGTGCTGGCGGATTCCGGAGGTCCGGGTGTCACGATCGACGGTCGCTCGACGAAGGAAGCCGTGGAGCGCGCCGTTCGTGGAATAGCGCAACGTGCCGCGCCCAGTGCTCGCCTCTTCATCGTGCTGATCGGGCACGGCAGTGCATCGGGCGATGAGGCGCGTTTCAATCTGCCGGGTCGGGACATGACGGCACATGATTTCGCAGCACTCCTTGAGTGGTTTCCCACGCAAGAGATCGTGTTCGCGAATCTCTCCAGTGCCAGTGGCGACTTCGTGCCGATCCTCTCCGGAGAGCGCCGCGTCGTGGTTACCGCCACCAAATCGGGTTTCGAGAGGAATCAGACGTTCTTTCCTCGGTTCTTTGTGGATGCGTGGGTGAGTGAGGGTGCGGATACCGACAAGGACGAGAGGGTGTCCGTGCTCGAGGCGTTCGACTATGCGAGACGCGAGGTGGCCCGGCACTACGAGCGAGATAATACGCTGCAAACCGAGCACGCGTTGTTGGACGACAATGGTGATGGTCGAGGGAGCACGGAGCCGGTTGCCGAGGGGGGCGACGGGGCGCTGGCGCGTGGTGTATTCCTGGATTCCGGTCCGTTGAGAGCCGTAGCCGCGGGCGTTGCTGAAGACACGGTGCTCATTCGGCTGTACCGCCGCCGGGAGGCCTTGGAGAATAAGCTGGCTGTTCTTCGCACGCGAAAGGACGCAATGGCGCCGGAGACGTACGAGCGCGAGCTGGAGCGGTTGCTTGTGGAGCTGGCCACCGTGGGGCGCGCCATTCGCGAGCGGGAGAACAGGGAGCCGCGATGATGTGCCCTAGAGCGGTTTCCGTGTTGTTCGCGTGCATCGTCGCGGCCGCGTGTGTCACGCTGCCCCTCGCCGCGCAAGACGAGTCGTTCAAGGAGGCACACGCCGCTCTGCGCAGGGGCGACTACGATGAGGCGATATCCCGTTTCTCGCGTCTCGTCGGCCGGAACCCGGGTTCCGCCGATGCGGCGCGCGGGCTCGTCCAAGCCCTGAGCGAAGTGGGGCGATATGACCAAGCCGTGGCAGCCGCCCGTGCGTTCGGCGCCCTGAACCCCGGGTCGGGCGAGCTGAAGAACGCCCTCGGGGAGGTGCTGGTGTTGCGGGGCCGGCTCGCCGAAGCGGAGAATGCGTTCAATGCTGCGGTTGCGAGGTCCGCGTCGGACAGTATCACCGCCGAGCTCAATTTGGCGCTGCTTCTCGAACGGCGGGGCAACAGGGATTCCGCGATGCGTCTATTCGATTCGTTCGTCGATGCCTATAACGCCAACCCCAATCGTTCCGCTCGAGAGCTCACAGCGATCGCGACGGCGGTTCGCCATCTCGGTGCGAGTGACTGGCGCTTGTACCAGGACGCGCTGCGTGCGTACGACGAGGCGATCGCGGCGGACCCCGAAGATCCGGCGCCACGGGTACTGGTGGGGGAGTTGTTTCTGGAGAAGTACAACGGGACGGATGCTCGGTCGTCCTTTCAGGACGTGCTCGGTGTCAACCCGCGGCATCCGCGGGCGCTCCTGGGACTGGCGAGGACGTTGCGTTTCGAGGGATCGCCCGAGGCGATGAAAGTGACCCGCCAGAGCCTGGGTTCAAATCCGAAGCTTGTGCCCGCTCGTGTGTTTCTGGCTACACTGCAGCTCGAGCTCGAGGACTACCGGGCGGCGCAACGGGAGATCGAGCGCGCTCTCGAGATCGATCCGACGGCGCCCGAGGCGTTGGCCGTACTGGCGGCGCTCAAGTTCCTTGAGGGGGACAAGCAAGGATTTAGTGAGACCGTTGCGCGCGCGACCGCCACTACGGCTGCTGCCGTCCACCTGTACAACACTCTCTCGGAAGCGAGTGCGAGAAACCGCCTGTATCACGACGCCGTACGTTTCGCGAGAGAGGCGGTTCAGGCGGACAGCACCTCGTGGCGAGGGTACGCGTTGCTCGGGATGAACCAGTTGCGCCTGGGTCGAATGGCCGAAGGCCGTACAAATCTCGAGAAGGCTTTCGCTGGGAACCCCTACGACGTGTGGACGAAGAACACGCTCGATCTCTTGGACGAGCTTGACACGTATGTGGAGGCGGCGTCGCCGCGGTTTCGTTTCTATGTCGAGGCCGGGGAATCGCCTCTCCTGTCGCTCTATCTCGCGACCGTCGCGGAGCGGGCATACGAGCAGCTATCGGCGCGGTACGGTTACTCCGCGCCCACGCCGATCAGAGTGGAGCTATTCGCTGATCATACCGACTTCTCGGTGCGCACGCTGGGGTTGGTCGGTGTTGGCGCCCTCGGCGTGAGCTTCGGACCCGTGGTCGCCATGGACTCGCCGTCCGCTCGGGAGATGGGCCCGTTCAACTGGGCTTCCACGCTTTGGCATGAAATCGCCCATTCGTTCCACCTCGGCATGACGGGGCACAGGGTGCCGCGCTGGTTCACAGAGGGACTCGCGGTGTACGAGGAACGGAGGGCGCACCGTGGATGGGGGCAGAATGTGACCCCGGGTTTCTTGGCCGCGTACAAGGCGGAGCGGCTCCTGCCGGTGAGTGAGCTGAACAACGGATTCTTGCGTCCCGAGTGTCCGGAGCAGTTGAGCTTTTCGTACTATCAGGCGTCCCTCGTGTGCGAGTTGATCGAGCGCGACTTCGGACCCGGCGCGTTGCGGCGGATGCTGGAGGCGTATCGGGACGGTCTGGATACACCTTCCGTCTTTCGTTTGGTGCTCGGCGTCGCGCTTCCCGAGTTCGACCGGCGGTTCGACGCGTATCTCCGCCGGAAGTTTGGGG
>JBHIEQ010000057.1:0-10709 GCA_046760725.1 Gemmatimonadales bacterium | reverse complement strand
GAAGGCCGCTGAAATGCGTTGTAGTCGCGCGGCACTCGCTGCAGCCATCGGCCTCGTCCTGTGGTCGGAGCAGTCCTTGGCGCAGAGCGACACGATCGTCTATGCCAACACGCCCCCCAAGCTCCTTCCCTACGGAAAGTTCCAGCGCCCTCATCGCTTCTTCTTCGACGCGCCCATCGACTACTACGGTGCGGGAAGGGACAAACGGCCGCCGGCCGGACTCGAGGAAGTGCGAATCGGGTTCCTCGGACCCATCGAGGGCTCGCGTGACTCGAGCCGAGGCCGCCGCATGCTCCAGGGCGCGATGCTCGCGGTCGAGGAAGCGAACGCCCAGGGCGGCTATAGAGGATTGCCCTTCAAGCTGGTCGTGAGAAACGACCTCGGGCTTTGGGGAGCGTCCAGCAATGAGTTGGTCGCCCTCCACGAGGCGGGCGTTTGGGGCACGCTCGGCTCCATCGACGGTGCGAACACCCACATCATGCTGCGGATCGCGCTCAAGATCGACATGCCGCTGGTGGTGAGTGGAGACACCGATCCCACGCTGACCGAGACGCTGATTCCCTGGATGATCCGGGTGAGCGGAGACGACCGGCAGACATGCTACGCGCTGGCTCTCTATGCGTACGACGTCAGGGGATATCGCAGGGTCGCCGTGCTGCGGGTCAACAACCGCTACGGCCGGGTCGGAACAGCCGAGTTCAAGGATGCGATGCGGCGCCTCGGCGCGCCCATCGTTCTGGAGATGAGGTTCACTCAGGGTGACACGAGCTTCACCTCACAGCTCGAACGCATCCGGCTCGCGCGGGCCGACGCGGTGCTCGTGTGGGGAGACCCCGAGGAGGCGGGACGTATCGTGCGACAGATGCGCGAGATGGGGATGGACCTGCCCGTCATGGGATCGGACCGCATCGTCTCGCCGAAGTTTCTCGAGTTGGCCGGCCCGGCGGCCGAAGGGGTAGTGGCCACCTATCTCTACAACCCGGAGTCGGACGATCCGTATCTGGGGAGTTTCGCGGGGCGCTATCGCGCCCGCTTCCGCGAAGACCCAGAGACGTTTGCGGCGCACGCGTACGACGGGATGAACCTGTTGATCGATGCGATCCGTGCCGCAGGTCTCAATCGAGTCCGGATCCGCGATCGACTCACGGCACTCGACGAATACCGGGGTGTCACGGGACGGATAGTCTTCGACGCCAGGCACGACGACATCGGCCCGATCTGGATGGCCCGGGTCGTAGGGGGCGAGTTCGTGTTCTCACCCAGTCTGCTGAAAGGAAACGCACATGACAAACTGCCACGTCGGAACGAAGATGGTTGACTGGAGAATCGGCGAGGACCTCGCATCGGATACGCGACCCCGGCTCGCGGATCGAGAGGCCAAACCCGCGGGCAGCATGGTTGACGTTCGGGGTGTCAAGGTAGGCGGCCGAGAGGTGATAGTCATGGCCGGTCCCTGCGCCGTGGAGGGTCCGGAGCAGCTCCTCGCAGCCGCTAGAGCCGTGCAGCAAGGCGGCGCGAGTAGTCTGCGGGGGGGAGCCTTCAAGCCGCGAACCTCCCCCTACAGCTTTCAGGGACTCAAGGAAGAGGGATTGGAGCTCCTGAAATGGGTCGGACGCGAGACGGGGATGCCGGTTGTGACAGAGGTCATGGAGACAAGGAAGATCGAAGAGGTGTGCGAGTGTGCCGATATGCTTCAGGTCGGCTCTCGACACATGCACAGCTATCCCCTTCTCGAGGAGGTGGGCCGCTCCGGCAAGCCCGTGCTGCTCAAGCGGGGCATGAGTGCCACGCTCGACGAGCTGCTGCTGGCCGCCGAGTACATCCTGAACCAGGGCAACGACCGTGTGGTGTTGTGCGAGCGGGGGATTCGGACCTTCGAGCCGTCAACTCGCAACACCCTGGATCTGAACGCGGTTCCGGTTCTCAAGCGCCAGACACACTTGCCGGTCATCGTCGATCCGAGCCACGGCACCGGTCACTGGTGGATGGTGCCCTGGTTGGGCCGTGCCGCAGTGGCGGTCGGCGCGGACGGTCTCCTGGTCGAGGTGCATCCGGACCCCGACAACGCGCTGAGCGACGGGCCGCAGTCGCTCAGACTGGAGAGGTTCGAGGCCATGATGCGGGAACTGAGAGCGGTGGCCCGAGCCGTGGGCAGGAACGTGGCCGCGCCGCGCCGTCCCACAGCCCGACCCTAGACGCACCGTCTCTAGTGCGCCGGCTGCGACCCCTGGGAGCTCTCTGCGCCCTAGTCTTCTTGCTGCTGGGAGCGGTCGAGTCGTCGTCACCTTCCCATGCCCAAGAACCGGCGCCCGTCAAGCTCGGCCTGGTGCTCGCGGCGGCTCACGGAGACACCCTCCGCATGGAGAACGCGCGGAGAGGGGCCGAGCTGGCCGTCCAGCAGGTGAATCGACGTGGTGGTGTGAGAGGGCGCGCCGTCCAACTGGTGGTGCGTGAGATCCGCGGTCCCTGGGGATCAGGATCCAAGGTGATCGTGGATCTCGTGTTCGAGGAGGGGGTGCGAGCCCTCCTGACCTCACTCGACGGACGGAACGCGCACCTCGTCCTTCAGGTCGCGGCAAAGAGCCGGACTGCTCTCGTCGCCACCTGGGCCACGGATCCCACACTCTCACAGGCGTTCGTTCCCTGGTTTGCCAGGGTGGTACCGGACGACCGACAGCTGGCCGCGGCGCTCGTGCGCGAGATCTACGACGAGCGCGGGCTCGGGCGAGTGGCCCTGGTGGCGGCCGGGACTATCGACGCGCGCATGGCGCGGGAGGCATTCGAGCGTGGCGCCGACTCGGCAGGACACGCCGTCTCCCTGTCCTTCATATACCGGGATGATGCGCGCGAGCGCGACTCTGTGGCCGCGCTGCTCGGAGAAAATGGGATCGACGCAGTGGTGCTGCTTGGTCCCGCGACGCAATCACTCCGGATGATTCAGGAGATACGGAGGCGCGGCGTTACGGCACCCGTATTCGGGACGCTGTCGCTGGCGCTTGTCATGCGAAACGGCCGCGGCAGCAGAGGGTTGGGCGAAGTCGTAGTCCCCGATCCTGAGCTCAGAGAGACTGCGGAGGGCAGGGCATTCGTGAAGATGTTCCGGACCGAATACGGATCCGAGCCGGGACCTGCGGCTGCCTATGCGTACGACGGCGCTCGCGTTCTGTTGGCCGCGATCGAGCGCGGCGGTCCCGACCGAGCGAGCATTCGCAGAAGCCTCGCGGCGGGGCGGCATACCGCAGGGGCGACCGGTGACATTACCTTGGGTGAGATGGGTAACCGCCTCACGTCCGTGAAACTGGTCGCCGTTCGCGACGGAATGCCGCCACGATGATCCACCTCCCTCTGCCTTCCAAGACGACCGTCCTATCCGCGCTGATTCTTGCCGTCCTCGCGGGTTGCGAGCGGCGGCCGCCCGCGTCCACACGCGAGATCCTGACCACCCGTACCCTGGGTCTCGCGTACCTGGAGGAGAACCGCCTGGACGAGGCCGAGGCGGAGTTCAAGAAGCTCACCGAGATGGCGCCGGAGGAATCCATGGGCTTCGCCAATCTCGGTCTCGTCTATCTGCGCAAGGGGAACTATCGGGACGCCGAACGGAACATCCGGCACGCGTTGGATCTGGCGCCCGAGGATCCTGACATCCGTCTGATGTTGGCCAAGGTGCTGGAGTTGACCGACCGCAAGGGCGAAGCGCAGCGAGAACTGGAGCGCACACTGCGCAAGGCGCCCGACCACCTCAAGTCACTCTACGCCCTGGCGCAGCTGTCGTCGGACGCCACTGACGAGGTGGGGCGAACGCGCCGGGAGGGTTACCTCGGCTCGCTCGTCGAGCTGGCTCCCGCGAACGTCGCGGCCCGGCTGCTGTTGATCGAAGCGCTGCTGAGAGACGGGAAGCCGGATGAGGCGTTAGCACATCTGGAACAGCTCCGCGCGCGAATACCTGAACTTCCATCCCAAGCGGTTTCGTTTCATGACGCGGCGGTGGAGCACATGCGGGCGGGTAGAGCCGACCTTGCGCTCCAACCCATGCTGACGTTTGCCAACTTCCTCAAGGTGACGGGCGCCTATCAGGCCGGGATCATGGATCTTGAGGGCCCGGGCGGGGTGCTCATCGGGTTTCCGGTAGTCACGTTCAGCCAGCCGATGGCGGAGCTGCAAGAGGTGGAGGATGTGCTCGCGGCCCTGCGGTTCACCGACGCCACCGGGGTGGCGGGGCTGGATGCGATTCCGGCGGGCGATCCGGCGCGTACCCACATGGCAGTCGCCGACTACGACGGTGACGGCGACCAGGATCTCTATGTTGGGAGGAGCGATCGAGGTTTCCTCCTGCGCAATGACCTTGGTGTCTTCACGGATGTCGCGGCCGAAGCCGGGGTCGAGGTGACCGGCGGCCTCACTGCCATCTTCGGTGACTACGACAACGACGGACATCTCGATCTCCACGTGGCGCGCGAGGGGCGGGACGTCTTGTTGCGCAATCGCGGAGACGGGACGTTCCGTGACGTGGCCCGGTCCGCCGGACTGGGCGACGAGAAGCCGAGCGAAGCGTCGCTATTCCTCGACATCGACCACGACGGAGACCTCGATCTATTACTGGTAGGAGAGCGCCCGGACCGGCTCTATCGCAACAACGGCGACGGGCGGTTCACGGAGGCCACGGAACGAATGGGGCTCACGCGCCCCGCCGGTACCGGCGTCGACGCGGTGTTCGGTGACTTCGACGGCGATGTGGGTCTGGATGTTATCCTCGCCCGCCGGGACAGCGGTATCGTGCACTATCACAACCTCTTCGAGGGCCGGTTCGAAGACGTTACGGAGCGTAGCGGTATCGCGCCCGATGTCGGTGCCGGTGCGTTGGCTGCGGGCGACTACAACAACGACGGTTTCCTGGACCTCTTTCTCGCGGCAGCAGGGGGAAACTCGCGGCTCTATCTCAATAGGGGCGACGGAACATTCGAAGTCGACGCGCGCCCGACCGCCATGTACGGGACCTTGGTGGGTATCTCGCCGCACGACGCGACCTTCCTCGACTTCGACAATGACGGTTGGCTCGATCTCCTGGTCGGCGGTGAGAGGAATGGGGCGGGTCGGGGTGTGATGCTGTTTCGCAACGGCGCGCCCGGGCGGTTCGACGACATGTCGTCGCTCCTGCCGGACGACGTCGGAAGCGTCCGGCGACTCGCGGTGCTCGACTATGCGGAGGACGGCGACGTGGACATACTGGTCGCCCTACAAGACGGCCGCGTGCGCCTGCTGAGGAACGACGGCGGTGACGCCAACCACTATCTCAAGATTCGGCTCACCGGCCTCAGGGTGGGTAGCAGCAAGAACAACTACTTCGGCATAGGGGCCAAGGTCGAGGTCAGGGCGGGGGGTGCTTACCAGATGCGGGTTGTCACGGATCCCGTGACGCACTTCGGGTTGGGTGAACGGCTCAAGGCCGATGTCGTTCGCATCGTGTGGACCAACGGCGTGCCGCAGAACGTGTTCTATCCCGGGAGCGACCAGGACCTGGTGGAAGAGCAGGTTCTGAAGGGTTCCTGTCCCTTCCTCTATGCGTGGAACGGCGAGCGCTACGAGTTCGTCACTGACGTCATGTGGCGCAGTGCGCTAGGCATGCCGCTCGACATAATGGGTGGCGCGCACGGGTACGCGCCTGCCGCAGCATCGCGCGAGTTCGTGAAGGTCCCCGGAGACGCGTTGCGCGCCAGGAATGGAAGGTACTCGATCCAGCTGACGGGCGAGCTGTGGGAGACGGGCTACGCCGACGAGGTGAAGCTCGTGGCCGTGGACCACCCCGACTCCGTGGCTGTGTACGTGGATGAGAAGTTCGTGCCGCCGGGGCCGCCCGAGCTCAACCTTTACCAGGTCACCCGAACATACCTGCCCGTCGCGGCCACCGACGAGCACGGGCGGGATCTCCTTCCGCTCTTGCTGGAGCGGGACGACCGCTACGTCTCGCAGTTCGATCTGGGGAAATACCAGGGCCTGGCCGCGACGCACGATCTGATACTCGACCTGAGTGCGGCTGCGGAGGCGGGAGACGTTACCCTCTTTCTCAACGGCTGGATATTCCCGACCGACGCGAGCATCAACGTGGCGATGTCGCAGTCCGGCGGGCTCAGATCAGTGCCACCCGTTGTGCAGGTAGTGGACGGTAGGGGAGAGTGGCGCACGGTCATCGAGAATATGAGCTTTCCGTCCGGCAAGGCGAAGACCGTCGTGGTTGATCTGGGGGGCAAGTTCCTGAGTGCCGACCGTCGCGTGCGGATCCGCACGAACATGCAGATCTACTGGGACCAAGCGTTCTACACGACGGGCGAGGCGAGGTCGCCGGTGAGAATGACCACGCTGGCTCCGCTCGCCGCCGACCTTCACTACCGCGGTTTCTCCCGCATGTACCGCAAGGGCGGCCGCTACGGGCCGCACTGGTTCGACTACAGCAACCTGACCACGGAGCAGAAGTGGCTCGATCTCAATGGATCCTTCACGCGGTACGGAGACGTGGTCGAGCTACTGACTCTGTCGGATGACAAGTACGTCGTGTTCGGGCCGGGCGATGAGATTACGGTGGAGTTCGACGCGGGTGAGGCGCCGCCGCTACCGCCCGGTTGGCGGCGTGACTTCCTGTTGTACTCCGTGAGCTGGTTGAAGGATGCCGACCTGAACACGGGCGCGGGGCAGACGGTCGATCCGCTCCCGTTCCACGGAATGACGCGGTATCCGTACGGCTCGGACGAGTCCTATCCCACCGACGGGGATCACCGGCGCTATCTGAGCACGTACAACACGAGACGGCGCTAACGCTGCGAGCCGGAAGTTCGTCGCCTACCGCACACGGCGGGGGGCCCACCGGACACTGACGAATCCGGCGGACTCGACGCTGCCTTGCCTCGCGGCCTGCACCACTGCGCGACGACGCGGCCGAGACCGCCGGTTCATCACGCGCCCTCCGGCGCTCGCCGCCGCGTGACTGAGTGAACGAACTTCCGGCTCGCAGCGTTAGGGTTTCACCTGGCGTAGCTCGAGGTCGACGCGCTTGAGCTCGGCAGCCCCGATGCTCACCTCCAGGGGATCGCTCCGCCACCCGGCGGCGCTCGCCTCCACCGTGACGCGTGCGCCCGGAGGGAGACCGCACGCGCGGTAGTTGCCCGCTAGGTCGGTCGTCACCGTCTCGTCTCTGGGTATCGCCCTGCTCACGTCGGCCGAGATCACAGTCCACTCGTTCCAGGATATCCGGACCGCCACCTGTGTGGCGTAGCGGCGTGAATCGCGGAACCTGACCACACCCGCCACGATCCCGGTCGTGTCGATCGACGCTTCGGGACAGAACTCCTCCCAGGCCGCGAAGAACCCCTTCGTCGCGAGACTCACTTCCAACGTCTCCCCGGGTGCCAGGATCACTTCCCTCGGCAGCATCGGGTACGGCTCGTCGTTCAGCGCCTCGTGTTCCACCGCGATCTGGTAGGGGCCGGGGGGAAGCTCCGTCAGTGAGAAAGCCCCTTCGGCGTCCGTCCGTGCCGCGTAGGGTGTACCCAACAAGGTCACTTGAGCACCCTCCAGAGGCCGCATGTCGGTGCTGTCGAACACCACACCGGCGAGACTTGCCGTCTCATCCAGCTTGACCGCTGTGCCGTCCGGATAACGGATATCGGTGACCGCTCCACCTTCCTCCACGATGCCGGCCAGGACTATGCGTTCGGGCAGCCGCAGGCCTCCCAGCTGCTCCGCGGGCTTCAATCCCAGCTTGGGCATTCTGATCCACCAGCGTGTGACGATCCAGGCTCCGTTGGGGAGCCGCTGAAACCGTACATAGCCGCCGACGTCACGGTCGTCGATCTGCCAGGGAAGGTGAGAATAGTGGAACTCCAGGTACTGTAGCTGCGCCGTCTCGCGATCGAGCCAGATGACGCCCCTAATGTCCGGCACGTCCTTGTCGGGCACCGGCTGGAACTCGAGGCCGATGAGGCTGGGGTTGTCGGAGGACTCGGTCAGGGCGAAGCAGTGATCTCCCGCGAAGTCTTCCGAGAGTAACACATCGGCATCCGGTGCGTGGAAGATCCAGCCGCCGAGGCTGTCGCGCCGCACGTAGCCCGCAACGGTCAGGGATTCCGGCTCCTCGGTGACGAACGGGCTGCGACGGCTGTAGGCCGCCGACGGCCAGAAGCGCTCCGACTGGACACGCAGGGCCTTGGGATCCAGCTCTCGTTCGTGGTGGCGGAGCTGGTAACGCAGCGTGACCTCACGCTGCGTCCACGAGACCGCGGAGAGTCCCTTCCGGGCTTCTTCCCACACCCGGGTCAACGCGAGTCCGCCGCCGCTCGGCGTGCCGCACTTGCGCTCGCCTCTAATAACGACGGCGCCGAGCAACACACGTTGCAGCGGCACGACCATGCGGTACTGGATCTCGGCATCGGACTCGACGCGGATGAGCGGCGAGGTCCAGCTTTGCCAACCGATGATCGCCGACTGTAGCCGATACGATCCCAACGTGGGAACGACGAGGTCGAACCGTCCCCTAGTATCGGTGAGCGTGCGGGCCACTTCCCTTCCTGCGGAGTCCAGGAGTACCACGAACCCCCGTGCGACCGGCCGCCCGTCCGATTCCGAGATCAGCTCTCCGCGGATCGTCTGCGCGGCCGCCGAGCCCGCGGCCGTCGTAGCCGCGAACGCGGCTGACAGGGCGACGCACGCCACACGGCTCATGCATCTGCCGCCTTTTCGCCGTGGGCGCCGGAGTCTGGCCGAGCGAGTTCGAGCCCCGATCACGTCGTGAAGAACCGGCACAGGATGTCGGATTCAATCTACACAGCTTGGTCCCGCGCGTGCGCTGAGTGGTGGGTCAGTTGCGCCCGCGCCTGAGGGCTCGCGCTCGGCGACGCTCCAGCTCGGGCCGTTGCGATCCGGAGCGCTCTGATGTCCACGCCCGGTAGTCGCGATCCCCCTTCCAATGTCGCGAGCAGCTAGTGCTCGGAGCTGTCCTCTGAAGGAACACCTCGCGCTCGCCCCGGCACCCGGGACCCGCGAGAAGGCCGCTTTCCCGATCGACCTCCGCAACCTCCACTCCCGGAGGCTGAGTGAAGTTCCCCCGGCCGCTCCGGCCCACGGCATCCACCAG
Source organism: Gemmatimonadales bacterium (assembly GCA_046760725.1). Lineage (GTDB taxonomy): Bacteria > Gemmatimonadota > Gemmatimonadetes > Gemmatimonadales > GWC2-71-9 > JBHIEQ01. The sequence goes on along the minus strand of JBHIEQ010000057.1, from coordinate 1,588 downwards.
GAAACGGGCGAAGATGGGTAGCGCCGCTTGCGACCCGGAGAGACCGATGCTTCGGCCGTTGTCGAACCCTACCCAAACGCCGATCGCGAGGCGGGGGGTGTAACCTACAAACCACGCATCGCGGAAATCGTTCGTCGTTCCCGACTTTGCGGCCACGACGCCGCGAAACCCGAACGACCTGAGGCGCCGGCCTGTGCCGCGCTCGACCGCTCCCCGGAGTGCCGACGTCACCAGGTAGGTCTCCGCGGCGTCGAAGACCTGTTCGCCGCGGGGTACGTAACGCTCGAGCACATTACCCTCGCCGTCCAACACGCCCAGTGTCACGCTCGGCTCCGCGCGATAGCCTTCCGCGGCCATGACCCCGTATGCCGCCGTCAACTCCAGCGGCGTCACCTCGTTCGAGCCCAGCGCGATGCTATAAACGGGTGTGAGGGGGCTCCGAATACCCAGGCGGCGCGCGGTCGCCACGATGCGCTCCGGGCCCAGCGCCACGCCGAGTCGGGCGAACGGTACGTTGAGCGACCGCTCGAGGGCCTCACGCAGCGTGATCTCTCCGCGGAAGCGGCCGTCGTAGTTGACCGGTTGCCACACTCCCGCGGCCGTCTCGACGGAGAGCGGCGCGTCTTCCAGTCGAGAGGCGAGCGTGAACTGTGGCTCCCATCGGCCGTCGTCTGGGTCGCTTCGCGAGAGAGCCGTGAGGACGACGACGGGCTTGAACGCGCTTCCAGGCTGACGCCGAGCCATCACCGCGCGGTTGAACTGCGACGCCCCGTAGTTCCTTCCGCCGACCATGGCGAGTATCTCGCCCGTCACCGGGTCGAGTGCGACGAGCGAGGCCTCGAGGCGCTGATCGGTGTTCTTCAGTTGCGGGTATTCCCTTTCGAGCCGGGCGAGTCCACGCTCGACCGCCCGCTCCGCCGCGCCTTGAAGCTCCAGGTCGAGTGTTGTGAACGCCGAGAGGCCGCGCTCGGTCGCCTTCTTGCCATGGCGCTGGCGCAGGCGTTGCGCGACGAAATCGAGGAAGTGCCGGCCAAGCCGAGCGGGCGCCGGTCGGGCGATCAGGCGCAACGCCGTGCGCTGCGCGGCGCGATACTGATCGGCGGATATTACCTCTTGCTCGCGCATCAGTTTCAGGACGAGATCGCGGCGCTCACGTGCCGCCTGCGGGCGCCGGTGCGGTGAGTACAGGTTTGGTCCGCGTATCATGCCTGCGAGCAGTGCCGCCTGGGCAAGATCGAGCTCGCTCACGTCCTTGCCGAAGTAGAATTGCGACGCGGCGCCAACGCCGTGGATCGCCAGCGACCCGTTTTGGCCGAGGTACACCTCGTTCAGGTAGGCCTGGAGGATCTCCTCTTTGGAGTGGCGCAGCTCGAGCATGGACGCCATGGCGAGTTCTCTCAGCTTTCGCACGAGAGATCGCCGGAATGAAAGAAAGAGGTTCTTTGCCAGTTGTTGCGTGATCGTGCTCGCGCCCTGAACGATGCGTCCGGCGCGAATGTTCGCGAGAGCGGCGCCGGCGACACGTCGCACATCCACCCCGCCGTGTTCGAAGAAGTGTCGGTCCTCGACTGCGAGCACCGCTGCGATC
>JBHIEQ010000056.1:0-10713 GCA_046760725.1 Gemmatimonadales bacterium | reverse complement strand
CACCCTGCTCAATGCATGTCTGATCGACCTCGCCCGCAGGACCACGCGGGCGTTCACCGCGGCGCTCCGCGAGAGCGATATCGACGCGCCGCTGTTTCTCACGCAGAACGACGGCACCGTGACGCGGGCCGAAGTCGCGGAAAGGTTTCCGGTTTACAGCTTCGCCTCGGGACCGACTAACAGCATGCGGGGTGCGGCGTTTCTATCCGGGTTGGATAGCGCGATGGTGATAGATGTAGGAGGAACGACGACCGACGTGGGCTCCCTCGAGTCGGGTTTTCCTCGCGAGGCGAACAACGTCGTGGAGGTGGGCGGCGTGCGCACACTGTTCAGGATGCCCGATCTCATGTCGATCGGACTGGGTGGTGGGAGCGTCGTCGATCCCGATGGGCGGCGTGTCGGGCCGGAGAGCGTGGGGAACCGGCTGACCAGCGATGCGCTGGTGTTCGGTGGCGATACTCTGACTGCGACGGACGTCGCCGTGGCGGCGGGGCTCGTGGAGCTGGGTGACCCAGGGCTGGTGGCCGGACTCGATCCCGGCGCAGTGGAGCAGGTGCGGGAGCGGATCCGAGCGATGATCGACTACAGCGTGGATCGTATGAAGACGGACGCCAAGGCCGTCCCGCTCGTTGCCGTGGGCGGTGGCGCTTTCCTCGTCCCCGAGCGCCTAGAGGGAATCTCGGAGGTGATTCGAGTGGAACACGGAGCCGTCGCGAATGCGGTGGGCGCAGCGATCGCGCAGGTGAGCGGCGCGGTCGATCGCGTGTTCAGTGGGGTCGGACGCGAAGAGGCAATTGCCACGGCCACTCGGGTTGCCCGGGAGCGTGCGCTCGCGGCCGGAGCGATGGCGGGTTCACTCGCGGTGGTGGAGGTGGACGATCTCCCGCTGGCGTACATTCCGGGCGAGGCACGCAGGGTGCGCGTCCGCGTGGTGGGCGATGTGGCTGGTGGGACACTTCGTGTGAATACGGCTTCGGAAGCCGACTCGGCCGACGCCGCCGGCAAGGGGCCGGCAGCTCCTCCCTACTCGAGTGCCTAGCGAGTCACCGGAGAAATCTGAAGCCTGCCTATCCTGCCGCGCAGGATGCCGAGCGGTCTGCCCTCAGGTGTTGTTTCCAACGAGCCACAGGATGATCAGGAACAGAGCCGAGGCAAGCACGAGGATGTTCCCGACAAGCGCCACCGGATCCCGAGGAATTCGAAACTGTAGGTCGAAGATCGCATCCAGCGGGGATCGCGCTCGGAGCACGATGAGCCCGATCCCGACAACGATTCCTGCAATTCCGACCCATGCCAGCGACATCTACGCAAACCTCACAGTTAGGACAGACAATACCCGGTGTACGGTTAAGCGACGCTGAAGAAACGATGACGGCGCGCCCGTTGCCCATGTGCTGGGCGGCTTCACTTACCGTTGCGCAGCATGCGGCAGCACCGCTACTGGAGAGCGGGGGCAGGTTCTCGAAACGCAGGTCACGCGCGAAACCGATGCCGGTACGGACTGGAGCCGTGCTGGCGAGTCCTCCCTGTTCGAATTCCTAGCTAATTAGTAGCCGAACCTACAGTTTCTGTTCCATGTCACTCAGGGTCGGCTGCCTCGGCCCACAGAGTTCCACAACATCGACGCTGGAGTTCGAACCATGATCGTCGTCCGCAACACGTTCCAGCTCGCCTTCGGCAAGGCAAAAGAGGGCCGGGCCATGTGGCAGGATGGGAAGCATTTCGCCGAGGATGCGGGCGCCCATTCCGTGCGCATGCTGACCGACCTCACGGGGCCGTCTTACACGCTCGTCCTGGAGTTCACCTATGATGACCTCGCGGCATTCGAGGCGGGGAGTCGAGAGATCTTCGGGTCGGACGGGTGGCAGGCCTGGTACCGCAAGTTCGTGCCGCTCGTCATGAGCGGCCATCGAGAGATCTATACGGTCGTAGAGTAGGTGACGGGGCGACTCAGGGAGCGACCTGTAGCATTCCGGAAGCGACCTCCCGTGACGTAGCGTTCCCGCACGGACCGCTCGAGCTTCGCGTGCGCCGCGCCGGACCGATGAAACCGGCTGACTGCGCGAGAGGCCGCAGAGGAAAGGCTCGCTACCGCGGTCACGGCGCTGGAGAACTTGAGGCTGGATCCGTTGCGGCTCAAGGCGGGTGTGGGACATCCCGACGGCCTTACGGCGGCGATCGAAGAAGCCCGGGCGGTAGGGAAGGCCGTGGATGCGGAGCTTCAGGCGCGGCAAGAAGTGGAATCGCTCAGCACGCGAGAAGCATAGTCGTGGGCAGATCTTCCTTGCCATCTATGGATCGAGGCGGAATGTTCTCGGGTGATATGCCCGACGAGCACCGCTCGATATCGAGGATGTCGGTAGCGGTCGCGACCCACGTCCGGACGGCACGCCAGCGCACCGCACTCCTGGGCGCTGTCGGCCCGCTCGTGACGTTCGCGCTGTTCTGCTCGACATTTCCGACCGGCGCCGCGGATGCCCAGCAGTCGTCTGCCACCCTTCGGCCGGAACTCGATGCTGTGCCGGTGGTTGGGGAACTGTCCCTCCCCGGCGAGACATCCGCCGCCCTCGAGCCGGGCGACTACTTGCTTCCGCACCGGGCGACGTATGCCCGCGCGTGGACCGTCTCGGGCACGGCCGGCCGCACCTATACGATCGATGCCGTGACCGACCAGCCCGAGGCTTTCGATCCTTTCCTTTATGTAGTGGGGCCCGGACTCGCCCGCCCGCTCGAAAACGACGACGGCGGAGGCGAGTGCAACGCGCGCATCCGACTGACGTTCCCGGAGACCGGTACCTACCGCATAGTGGTGACGACGTGGCGCGAGTGGGAGACGGGAGGCTTCACGCTGCGCGCGACCGAACGCACGGAGCCCGGACCCGACTGGGGTTGTAACGACTTCCCAGAGGTCGACGACAACGACGTGTTCGACGTGCCCGTGAGCGAAGCGATAGCGATCGGCGCCGAGGTCGAGGGCGCACTGACGGACGAAGACCGCGAGGACTTTCAAGGTCGGCGGCAGAAGGGGTTCGCTCTCGCAGGCAGAGCAGGTGCCACTGTGACGATCGAGCTCTCGTCAGCCGCGTTCTGGCCGGCCCTAGTCATCACCGGCCCACAGCTAAACGAGCAGCTCCATGACGACGGGGACGAGGAGACGGAGGAGGGCAGACTCGCTCGCATCAGCGTGACTTTCCCCAAGAACGGCACCTACAAGGTGGTTGCGACATCGTCGTTCGGACCCCCGACCGGCCCGTTCACGCTGCGCGTGAGGGGAGACCAGAGCGGAGAGCCCGCCTCAGTCGGGACCGATTTGTGGCTCATTGCGCCCGGTGAGCGCGTGGGACCAGTCGAGCGCGGCACGTCCGAAGACGCGCTGAGCTCCCGTGTGGGCTCCGGCAACCTGGCCCACGAAGACATCGCGCTGGGCGAAGGAGAGACGGAGCCCGGAACGGTCGTATTCCCGGACGACTCACTGCTCCGCCTGGAGATCTTGTGGGAGCATCCGGAGGTAAACGTGGCGCCCCGGGAAATTCGACTCGGTGGAAGCGCGAGTCTGTGGCGAACCGTCCATGGGATCACACTGGGCACCAGCCTCCGGGAACTCGAGAAGCTCAACGGGGGGCCCTTCACTCTCGCCGGCTGGGGGTGGGACTACGGGGGCAGCGTGTACCACTGGAACGGCGGCGTGCTCGACGACGAGCTCCCGGGAGTATTCCTGCGTCTGGACAGTGGCCGGTGGGACCGGCTCTCGGGTGAGGAGGCTAGCCAGCTGGACGGCGACGAGGGCCGGTCATCCGCGCTGCCAGCGATGCAGCGCCTGAACCCGGTCGTGGTTGAGATCCGGGTGACCTTTGAGCCGTAGCCGTTGCACCAGAGCACCAGCGGCGTCTGACCAGCTTTTCCTTAGCCCACTCGCCTAGCGGCCGTCATCCGGTTCGGGACTGCACTCCTCGAGCGCGCGCCACACGTCGGCCAACTGCCGCACGTCGAACACGAAGTTGCCGATCAGTCCTTCCATGCCTTCCTGATGGTTCTCGAACGATAGGGCGAGCAGTTGGCGCGCCTCCAACGCAGCCTGAGTGATCCCGTACGGGTACGCAATGCCCGCGCGCCCGTGGCGGTTCTCCGCCGTCGAGTCGTACTGCCACAGGAAGGCTCTCGAGGGCTCGTGGTCGGCAACGTAGATGCCGTAGAACTGTCCCGCCCGGTCGAACTCCCCCAGAGCGGCGATCTCGGCTAGCGCGCCTCCCTCGACCCAAAGAGTACGCGACACGTCCAGCTCGCTCACATCCAAGGCGAGGAACAGACTCAGGCGTCCCTCATAATCGCCATGCACCGCCGGCGTGCTGGCCATGCACCCGTGCGTCGTATCTTCCTCAATAATGAAAGCACCAATCCGCTGCTGAGCCCCGAGATCGCCGGGACTACACGAGCCCAGCACGGTCAGCTGCGCGATCGCTAGGGCGCCGAGCTTCGATGTCCTATTCATGGCAGCGCTGCGACACGGGGCGAGGATACTCTCTGGGATGAAAGTTTCAAGTTGCCCCTCCCGTTGCGTGCGCGCCAGGTCTCCGCGCCCTAGACCGGTTCGCACCCGGCCTGCATGTTTGGCCCCCTGCCAGGACTCACCACCCGGTCAGACACGGAGGCGAACATGCAGGCCCCCCACAGAGAGTGGCACATGCTGGCCACCAGAGTAGCTCGTCTGGAAAAGGAGAATCGTCGGCTGAAACGCGCCGGCGGCCTGCTCGCGGCACTGGGAGCCGTCGTGATTCTCGGCGGCCAGGCGGCGCGTCCGGCCGACGTCGTAGAGGCGTCTGAGTTCCGGGTCGTCGACGCCGAGGGTAAGGTCCGCGCCTGGCTTTCACTGCGTGATGACGAATGGTCCGGGGGCGATGTGGCGCTGGGGTTCCTGAACGAAGACGGCGAGCTCAAGACCGCTCTTGGAGTAATCGGCGGCCACCCGCGGCTTCAGTTCGGGACCGAACAGGAGGCTGTCCTGCTGGCCCTGGGGCTTCGAGGAACGATCAGCAGACCGTTCATGGAGTTCATCGGCCATAACGACGTCTCCGCCTGGCTTACGACGCGGATGGAGCTTCGGCTCGGCGAGTCCGACGCTCCAGCGCTGCGCTTTTGGGGCAGCGACGGTGAGCTCGAGTGGGAGGTGCCACTCGGACAAACGGGTGCGGCGACCGAGAAGATCTCCGCCCGCAGCTTCGTGCTCGTGGACGACATGGACCGCCGCTTCGCGGAACTCAGCCACGAAGAAGGCTCCACCGGTCTCTCCTTCTACGACGACGCGGGACGAGAACGCATGACCATGGCTCTGGGCGCACGCGGCGGTCAGCTGGTCATCGACGAGCCCGACGCGGAGCACGTGATCCGCCTGGGTCCGCACGCCTTGACCATGGGATCCACCGGGCTCGGGGCCCTTTTCGAGACCACCGGAAGCGGATTCCAGTGGAGCAGCCGTTGGGAGGAGAGCGACAGAGACCGCCCCGACGCCTTCCTCGGGTTGGGCGTCCCCAAGGATGACCTGTCGTACGGACCGGATCTCACCCTGAGCGCCCGCGGTCGTGGCGACATCACCATCGGCTTGGACCAAGACGGGTGGCATATTCTGATATCCGGCCGTCGCATCTACTTGGGTCGGGACGGGCAGGTCCTGTGGGAGCCGGAGCAGTAGCGACTCGGCGGGCCCCCACCTGACGAGGCGGGATCTGGACGACCGCTCGGTAGTGCAGCGGCCTCACCGCGGCTGGCCTCTAGCGTGTACTGTCCGGACTGCGCGTCACCAATAGACTCGGAGCTAACGACCGCGAAGTACGTTCCGGTCTTCGAGAATGTGAACGTCAAGCGAGCGTAGCACCTGGAGCTCCCGCCCGAAGCGATCACCGCCCAGATCGCCTTCGGACATGCCGGAGCCCTCCCTGGGGCACCGCCGCTGGGGAAGCTCGGCGGACGGATCCGATCTGCTGAGGTAGTAGGATCCCAGAGCCCGCGGATCAGCTGACGTAACGAGCACACGATACACAGCGGCCTCGGGGAGGCTCAGCGTCAGCCGTGCGCGGCGACGAGCCATCCTACCCGGATAACTCGCCAACTCGTTGCCAGGGAGCGGCAAGGCCGCGCTCGCCGATCAACCGATGCAATACGGCTTCATCGACGAACTCCGCACTGACGCGCAACATTCCGGCGATGTCGCGGAGGTGGCGATCGGACCCGCTCGTTTCGAAGTATTCGAGCTTACGAACGATCACGTATTCGAGTGGCGCGAACCAGATGCCTTCGCCGCCGATTGTCGCCGAGTGCCGGTGACCCAGGGCCCATGCATGGAGCGGATCGTCACCCGCGAGATAGACATCCGCGCGGAGTGAGGTGTCATAATGAATGATGTTGAAGTGACCATCTCTGGGACGTCCGCGCTCTTCCTCGATGACCTCAGGTCAGGCGCCGACACAGCCGAGCATCTCCCGCACACGCGCCATCACCTCTTCGTCGGAAAGTTCAGGATGGCGCTGCGCGATCACCGATGCCTTGAGCTGCCACGCAAAGGCGCGGAGCGACTCGGCCACGCGCAGGCGGTCCTCGACCGAAAACGCCCGGATGGCCTCAATCTGGACGGCGGTGGCCTCCGAATCCATGCGTCGCAATCTGAGAGGCACTAGATGGGACGGCAAGCGGCGATCCTGGATATCGACAGTGCCGTCATGCTGCGGCTCAAGCGCGAGGCCGCCCGGCGGGGCAAGACCATGTCCGAGCTGGTGGAGACGGCGCTCCGGTGGCTCTTCCCCCTCCACGAACCGAGCCGGCGGCGCGGGCAATCGGTGGCACGAGGCGGTGACGGCGATTCTCATGCTAGAGGGCGGCATCCGCGCCATCTGCACACGCGACGCGGACTCCCACCGCTTTCCCTTCGTCGAGACAATCGATTCGCTGGCGCCGTCACCCGGACCCGCTGAGGGACAGCGAAGCCGACGGCAAAGAGCAAGGCAGGCGTGAAAACGCCGCGAACGGAGTCGCGGCGTCTACAGGCCCGGCAGGACTCGAACCTGCAACCCCCGGTTTTGGAGACCGGTGCTCTACCACTTGAGCTACGAGCCTAACGCACCGCCCAATCTACAACGTCCAGTGCTCGAGTAAAAAGTGGCAGCGGGGCATCGGTGCCGACTCCTCTCACCCTATCCCTTCCATGATCCGGTGTGTACTTTGTGTTGCAAAGTACTTTACAGACCCAACGCCATGACTCCCGAACGGTCCATCCGCCTCCTGGCCCTCATTCTGCTCCTCGGTGTGCTGGGCGACGCTCTCCTCAGAGTCGGCCCCTGGAGCCTGAACTTCATGCTCTGGGTCCTGGCCCTGTCGTTGACCGCCTGGATCGCCGTCCCGGCCAACCCGTCGCCCGGCCGCACCGGGGTGGCTTGGTGGCTCGCCCTTGCCGTCACGTTCGCAGCCCTGTCGGTCATCCGGGATTCGCCGTTCCTCCGCGGATGGAACGTTGTGGCCGTCCTGGCGGCCCTCACCACGGCGGCGCTCCGCTCCTCGGGCATGGATCTCGTCGCCTCCCGCCTACCCCACTTCCTAAAGGGAGCCATGCACACGGCGACCAACGTCGCGACTGGAGCCGTACCACTTCTCCTCCGCGACGTCAGCTGGCCCGAGGGTTCCAACCGGCGCATTCAACGGATCGTCGCCGGCCCCGCCCTCGGAATCGCGCTCGCCGTACCTGTAGTCCTTGTGTTCGGCGGGCTGTTCGCCTCGGCCGATCCCGTGTTCGAGCGGACGACCACCGGACTATTCGACTTCGGCTTCGGCACGGTCGCCTCACACGTCCTTTTCGCCGCAGTTCTCGCCTGGGCCTCGGCCGGATACTTCCGGAGTCTGATGCACCCCGTACCCGGGGGAGACCCCGTCGCCGAGTTCGCCGGCCGCGCCCGGTTCGCGACAATCGGCATCCCCCTGGTGGCAGTCACGGCGCTGTTCGCCGCATTCGTCACCATCCAGGCCACCTACCTGTTCGGCGGAGAGGAGTGGGTGCGGAGAGCGAGCGGGCTCACATATGCCGACTACGCCCGACGCGGGTTCTTCGAGCTCGTCACGGCAACCGCCCTAGTCGTTCCCATGCTGCTGGGCGCGCGGTGGCTCTTGAACGGGGATGATCGCGCGGCGCTTCGTCGGTTTCGCGCGCTCACCCTGGGACTGCTGATCTTGGTCGCTCTTGTCGCCGCCTCGGCGCTCTGGCGGATGGGTCTGTACGTCGAAGCCTACGGGCTCACCGAAGATCGCTTCTACGCCTCGGCGTTCATGCTGTGGACGGGCGGCGTCCTGGGACTCTTTCTCTACGTGACGCTGCGAGACCGGACCCAGGGATTCGCACTCGGAGCATTCCTCGGCGGATTGGCCCTGCTTGCGGGGCTCAACGCTGTGAGCCCCGACGCGATCATTGCGCGCGTCAACCTGAACCGACTAAACACCGGACACGAGCTGGACGTGAGCTACCTGCGTTCGCTGAGCAGCGACGCGGTGCCGGCCATTGTGTCCAGGTGGGACGACCTAGACCGAACCCAGCGAGAGGCGCTCTACGCGGCGTTCGCCGAGCGGCATGCGGCACCCAACCAAGATGCCGACTGGAGGACCTGGAACCTGTCGCGGAGGCGGGCGGAGAGAGCGCTGAGGTCGATCCCGTGACGCCGGCGGCGGACGATCTGTGGCTCGCCCCCTTAGAGCGGTTCCCGAGAGCCGATGAATGGGGCGGCGGACGAGCGCCCGCGGACGCTCGAACGCCGCCTCCTAGCGCGCCGGCCTCAAGTGCGATGCACCAAGCGCCGCAGATCGTCGGGCCGATAGAGCGCGGTGAACACCGTGAGCGCCCGGCCCCGCGCGAACCACATCGCAGCGGCGGTCCACCAGGCCTCGAAGCGCACGGGTAGTTCCATCACCTCGCGCTGGACCCCGTCGAACAGCGCGGTCGTGATCCCCCAGTCTCTGTCGAAGAACCATTCGACGGCCTCGTTCAGCACGTGAATCCCGCGCCACTCGAGGATGAGGCTCAAGGGGCCCACGCTGGCCCACGTGATGAACACCCACCGGGTGATCCGGTACTCGCTCCACAGCACCACCGGCGAGACCCAGATGTAGACGATCAGCGGCGCCACGAAAAAGTTGGCCCACGCGACCGCGCCAGTTGCCGCGAAACGATCAAACGTGCCGTTCGCGGATGCAGCAATCGCGCTGGCACCGGCCAGCACCACGCACGTCCCGAGCAAGTACACCGCACCGAGGGCCACGCGCGCCAGGTCGTGGGCCGGCCGCGGCACCGGGAGCGACCAGTGATACGAGCGGCGGCTCGGGCCTTCTCCAAGCCACACCATGATCGGCCAGGCCACCGCGCCCACGAGCGCCAGATTAGCCGTGATCACGATCCGCGGCACCTCGGGCGGAACGTCGCTCAAGCCGATGAGCATCAGTACGGCCAGAAGACCCAGAATCAGGAACCCCCAGCGGCCGCTCACGCCGAGCAGCCACGCCTGCTGGCGGATCGAAATCCCGATTCCCGGCGCCACGCGCAGCTCTCGCGCCTCGACAGTCGTCGCCATCGTCACTCCTCTCCGCGACCCGGCGAGACTCCGGCCGGCGCCGTTTGAGGTGTGTCACTCCCGCGAGGCCCGTCCGAGGTCACGTCCCGCGCGAGGAGTGCGACCGCCGCGTCCTCCAGCTTGAGCGGCTCGACGTGCCGAACCTCGGCCCCCGCTTGCGCCAGCCGTGCCACCACGTCCCCCTCATCACCCCAAATGGCCCACGCCACCTCGCGACCCGATCCGTTCCTGCGGATCACCACGTCCGCCATCTCCGGCACTCCTGCCCACCCGCGGGGTGCTTCGATGCGGTACTCGCGCAGGTAGCAGCGCAGCGCTTCTCGGCTGAACTGAGCCTCGATCCGACCGGCGCGCATCACTCCCAGGTGATCGGCCAGCCGCTCTGCCTCGTGCACCTGGTGGGTCGAGACCAGGATCGTCGTCGGGAAGCGCGCCAGATGTCCCGCGAGCGCCGAGAGCGCCTGGTCCCTCATTACCGGATCGAGCCCGTCCGTGGGCTCGTCCATCAGGAGCACCGGCGGATGATGCGCCAGGGCGAGCAGCAACTGCACCCTGCGCTTCTCGCCCTTCGAGAGCTTGCCGAACTTGGCTTCCATGCGGACGTCGAACAGCCGCGCCAGCTCGCCGGCGTACGCCTCGTCCCACTCCGGGTAGTAGGCCGCATGGTAGCGCATGAGCGCGCCCACTCTGAGCCAGCCGTACCCCACATCGTGCCGCTCCGGGACGTAACCCACCTGCGCGCGCACCCGGGACCCCTCACCGCCCGTATCCAGTCCCAACACCTCGGCCGTGCCCGCATCCGCGACCACCAGGTCCATGAGCACATTGATCGTCGTCGTCTTCCCGACCCCGTTCCGGCCGACCAGCACGTAAACCGCGCCCCCGGGCACGGTGAGATCCACGCCAGCGAGCGCCGTCTTCCGGCCGAAGTTCTTCACGAGGGACCGCGTCGCCACGGCCAGCGGACCGGTCGCGGTGAGATCGGTCGGCAGCTTGTCCATCATGGGACTTCTCCTTTCGCTCTCGGCTCCCCGGGGGCGCCGCCACTCGCTGCCCCGCGGATCGCCTCGATCAGTTCCTCCACTCCCAGCCCGTGTCGGTGAGCCTCCATGAGAGC
>JBHIEQ010000055.1:0-10796 GCA_046760725.1 Gemmatimonadales bacterium | reverse complement strand
CGCCCACCGCCACCACCGCAGGCTGGCGTTTCAGTCCCAAATCGACCGCGATCCGGGTCGCCATCTCTATCATGGCAATCAGAGAGGACATCGCGGCGAAGCTTAGCGCGAGGAAGAACAGCGCGAGGAAAAAGCGCCCAGCGGGTATCTGCTCGAAGAGCTGAGGCAACCAGATGAATGTGAGTCCCTCGTTCCCCGCCCCGAGCGCAGCACGAGCCTCCGCCTCGGGTAGCACCGCGAAAACCGTGGCCATGACTGCGATGCCCGCGAGGAGCGACGCCGAATAGTCTCCGAACGCCGTCGTGTAGCTCGTCAAGACGAAGTCGTCCTTCTTCCGGAGATACACCCCGTAGGTCATGACCAGACCCCACGCCGCGCCCACGCTCCACGCCGACTGGCTCAACGCCTCGAGCCACACCTTGTGGGAGAGAAGCTGGCCCCAGTCGGGCGTAAACAGGAACCCCAGACCCCTGACTGCATCGGGCAGCGTTACAGCGCGAACCGCCGCGACCACCAGCAGGCCGAACAGGATCGGGATCAGTATGCGGTTGGTGCGCTCTATACCCTTCACCACGCCGCGCGAGATGATGAAGCACCCGATTACCAGAGCCAGGAGATGAAACAGCACGGGCTGGATGTTGCCCGTCGTGAGGTTCTGCCAGTACGCCTCGTGGTCGCCGCCCCCGAACCCCGACCCCAACGTGCCGAAGAAATACTTGATGCACCACCCGGTCACGACCGAGTAGTAGAACATGATAAAGCAGGTGCAAAGGCCGACAAACGCACCCATCCAGTTGAACCTGCCGCCTATCAGCCGCCCGATGGCGCCCGCCGGGCCCCTCCGTGTGTGCTTGCCGAGCGCGAACTCGGAGATCACCAGCGGAACCGACCACGCGAACATGAACACGAGCCAGGCAATGAGGAAAGCGCCGCCGCCGTTCGCCGCGGCCACGCGAGGGAACCGCCAGATGTTCCCCGTGCCCACCGCCATCCCGATGGCGGCGAGCAGAATGCCCCACCGCGAGCTGAACTGGTCGTTGCGATTATTCATGCGAGATCCTCGGCGTGGTTGAAGGGCCGCAGCCACCGCAGCCGCCGCAGGGAACCGGGCCGGGACGCACGGCCGACCGGTGATTTTACACCGGCGGGCGGCTTTCCTCTACATTTCTTCCCGCGAACCAAGCCCTCGGAGATGATCATGCCTCTCGGGACTGAACGCCCACATCTCGACCCCGGCCGGACGGCAATCCTGCTGATCGCGCTCTCGGCCATCCCCATCACCACCATCGCCCAAACACACCACACCGACGATCCGGTCATCCACCGGATGTGGCGGGTGGGTATGGAGAATTCGCGGACGGAGGAACTCGCTCAGGTCCTGATGGACTCGATCGGTCCCCGGCTCGCAGGCTCCCCAGAGCTCGCAGCCGCACAGGATTGGCTGCTGCGAACCTACGAGAGCTGGGGCATCCCCGCACGCAAGGAGCGCTACGGCACGTGGCGTGGCTGGCGGCAAGGGGCACTCCACGTTGACATGGTCACACCACGGATCCAAACGCTCGAGGCCGAGCTTCTGGCATGGAGTCCCGGAACCGACGGCATGGTGGGGGGTGAGGTCGTGCTGCCGCCCGCAGGCCTCACCACGGCCGAACTGGCGAGCTGGCTGGGTGAGCTACGAGGAAAGTACGTGCTGGCCGCTGCAGCCGAGCCCATGTGCCGCGCGCCGCACGAACTCGAAACATACGCGCGCCCGCAAACGGTAGATCGCATCGATTCCCTGCGACGTGCCATGCGCATTGAGTTCGCCGAGCGGGTGCGACCGTTCGGGAGTCATAGCGCGGCCCTCCTGGCGTTCGAGCGAGCGGGCGCCGCTGGCGTTCTGATGTCGCGCTGGTCGGAGGGATGGGGCGTAAACAAGGTGTTCAGGGCCCCTACCGACCATATCCCCGCGATCGATCTGTCATGCGAGGACTTCGGGATGCTCTACCGCATGGCCGCGCGCGGCCAGCGTCCCCACATCAGAATCCTCGCGGAGGCCGAAGAGCTGGGACAAGTACCACAGTTCAACGTCATAGCGGAACTCAGAGGCGAGAAGCTTCCCGACGAGTACGTCGTTCTCTCCGCCCACCTCGATTCGTGGCACGCAGCCACTGGCGCCACCGACAACGGCACCGGCACGATCACCATGCTCGAGGCTATGCGCATTCTGAAGGAGGCCTATCCCAACCCGCGCCGCACGATCATCGCGGGGCACTGGGGAGCCGAGGAGATGGGACTCATCGGTTCGCGCTCCTTCACGGAGGACCACCCCGAGGTGCTCGAGGGGCTTCAGGCCGCCTTCAACCAGGACAACGGCACCTGGAGAATCGAGCGCATCGAGGGACAGGGTTTCCTCTACGCGGGCCAGCACATCGCGCGTTGGATCTCGCTCGTGCCGTCGGAGATCAGCGATCACGTGACCCTCGAGTTGCCGGGCGCCCAGAACAACCGCGGCAGCGATCACGTGTCGTTCCTGTGCCACGGCGTCCCCGCGTTCCGCCTCCAGTCGAATTACGACGAGTACCGGAGGTATACGTGGCACACCAACCGCGATACCTATGACAAGATCGTCTTCGACGATCTCAAGGAGAACGCCACCCTGGCCGCGATGCTCGCATACGCCGCCTCGGAGGACCCTGCGCGCGTCCCGCGCGATCGCGCGATGCTGCCCATAGACCCTCGGACCGGCGAGCCCCGGGAGTGGGTCACCTGCCGCCCAGCGCGGCGGAGCTACTGACCGAAAAAACGATAGAGATGAGACCGCACACGCTCGGCGCATTACTCGCCGGTGCGCTCCTGCTCCTCGGCGTGGCGCGCGCGCAGGAGACCGATGTCCAGCTCGCGCAGGTCCAGGTACTGCAGGTCGCGCCACCCGATGTCGCCTCGTTCGAGGCCGCAGTGGAGAAGCTCGCCCAGGCGGCGAGAAAGGCGGGTCTCGGAGAGGGTTACCACTGGACGGTGTGGCAGAACGTCCTCGACTACACAGTGGTGATGCCCGTGGGGTCGATGGCGTACTTCGACGACCCCGAGCAGTTCCGAGCGCATAGCCGCGGAGAAGGGCATGGCGCGGAGGTGGAGTGAGCTGAACGGCAGGCTGCTCGGCGTGTCGGGCGGCTGGAAACAGTCCCACTGGCGCTACCGCGGTGAGCTGAGTCATCCGTGGCAGATGTAGGCCGCGAGTTGGCGCGACCGGCACCCGGTCGCCATGTTTGGTGGACGACGCACCTGACGCAGCCTGGCACGGAGTCGAGAGATGGCCTTCCACCGCTGTGAGATCTGCCGGGAAGACGCGATCCCCGTCGCGAAAGACGTGACCGTGGCAATCGAGGAAATGGAGAGCGGGGGCGTCGCCGGGTGGTACGGGACGCTCAAAGGAGCCGGCCTCGGGGATCTCGTCGCGGGTGAACGGTATCGCATAACCCTCGACGACGGTCGCACCGGGGAGTTCCTGGTCCGGCGGAACACGTACGCTGGCGAGACCAGCAGGGCGGTCGCCATCCACGGCACCGGACCGCTACGGTAAGGCCGCGGGGCAATCCCCAACGGTGTCCCCCGCCGCCGCTCTCCCGCTAGCGGCGTGAGCGCGGCCAGGGGACGCCTTGGTTCTTTTTCGTCACCGGGCCAATGCCTTTGTAAACAAACTTCTGGACGCGTTTGCCCTCGTAGGTCTCCGTCGTGTAGATGTTGCCCCTGGAGTCGGTCGCGATGCTGTGGACGGCGAAGAAGAGACCCGGCTGGCGCCCCCCGTCACCGAAGCTCGTGAGAATCTCCAGTGATCGGCGCTCGAGGATGTACACCTTCATGTTCTTGCCGTCGGCCACGTACATGAACCGCTGCTCCGGGTCCCGCGAGAACGCGATGTCCCAGGTGGAGCCGTCCCCCAGCGTGAGGGGGGCGATGATCTTCTCGGTGACGAACGTGCCGTCGGTGCGGAACACCTGGATTCGGTCGTTGGGCCGGTCGCACACGTACACCAGCCCATCGTTCGACGGCTCGGCGCAGTGTACCGGATTACGGAACTGCTGCGCGGGCGGAGCGCTGGGATCGTAAGGGCCGAGGTCCGCGTCGTCGGGTGGATTGCCGTAGGCTCCCCAGTAGCGCTTGAACTCGCCGGTGTTGGCGTCGATCACGGCCACGCGCTTATTGCGGTAGCCGTCCGCCACGTAGGCCTCGTCTCCCGTTGCGTCAAATGAGATCTTAGCCACGCGCCCGAAATGCACCCTACTGTGGCTGTCGCGCTCCCTTCCGGGGATCCCGATCTGCAACAAGAGCTTGCCGTCACGCGTGAACTTGAGGATGTGCGAATCGCCGCGGCCGTTTCCCCCGATCCATACGTTGTCCTTGGGATCGATGGTGATGCCGTGGTTGGACGAGGGCCACACATAGCCTTCGCCGGGGCCTCCCCAATACCCGGCCAGATTCCCCTCCGGGTCGAACTCCAGAATATATGGCGCAGGGACGCAGCACTCTCCTGTCGGGGGATCGGTCGCAGCGCCGATCTCCGTGCGCTCGTTGAGGGGCGCCTGCCTATGTACTATGAACACGTGATCCCTGGAATCGACGCCGACGCCGACCACGGAACCCAACACCCAGTGGTTCGGAAGCGGCTTGGGCCAGAAGGGATCCACCTCGAACATCGGGGCTTCCACGACCCTTCGGTCGGCGGACGACTTCTCGACGGCGGACGAGCCGAAACCGAGGGCCGCTATGCTCGCGACGAGGCCCATTCCCAGATACACGTCACGCTTCTGTCTCATCTCTTCGCTCCGTCGCCGAGTCGGTACTCGGACCAGGCGGCTCAACGAGCCGCGCTCTGTCGGCCGCCGTGAATTGAGAATAGACTATCCCTCCGTCGCGACTCCGTCCAGAAGACCGTGAGGAGAGAGAAAAGAGAACGGTGAAGCCCGTTTGGCTGGCGCTTCCTGCCGTGGCACTCGTGCCCATGGCGCGCGCCGGGCCGGTCCCGCATGAGATCCCGAACGACGTCACGGTACGTGCGTTCGTGAAGCCCGAGGGACGAGTCCTCAGATTCCTCGTCCGCGTGCCGCTCAATGCCATGCGCGACTTCGAGTTCCCGCAACGCAGCCCCGGGTACGTGGACATCCGCGCATCTCAACCGATGCTCGAGGACGCGGCCAACCTCTGGATCGCCGACTACGTCGAGCTATACGAAAACGGCGCCAAGTTGGAGCGTCCCCGGATCGCTGCGGCGCGTGTCTCCCTACCCTCCGACCGGTCGTTCGGGAGCTTTGACGACGCTCTCGCTCACGTGTCATGCCGGCCCCTTCCCGACGGCACGGAGATCTACTGGGAGCAGGCGGTGCTCGACGTGCTCTTCGAGTACGCCATCGCCTCGGATCGGTCGGATTTCTCAATTCGGCCGGCCGTGTCGCATCTGGGACTCCGCACGATGACCGTGCTGCGGTTCCTGCCGGCGGTGGGGGCGGGGGGGACGGGGGGTGGCGAGCGAGTATTCCAGTATGTGGGCGACCCCGGACTAGTGCGGCTCGACCCTCGCATCTATCAGGCGGTTGCGCGGTTCGTGGTCCTGGGATTCAACCACATTCTGGACGGGATGGACCACCTGCTGTTCCTGCTCTGTCTGGTGATCCCTTTCAGGCGCTTCTGGGCGCTCGTCCCGATCGTGACATCGTTCACGGTGGCGCACTCGATCACGCTGATCGCCTCCGCCTCCGGTCTCGCACCGGACGCACTGTGGTTTCCGCCCTTGATCGAGACGCTCATCGCTCTCTCAATCGTGTATATGGCCGTGGAGAACATCATCGGGGCCAAGCTCCACCGGCGCTGGGTGATCGCCTTTGGCTTCGGGCTGGTGCACGGGTTCGGCTTCTCTTTCGTGTTGAGCGAGACGCTTCAGTTCGCCGGATCCCACCTCCTGGTATCGCTACTCTCGTTCAACGTGGGCGTGGAGCTGGGTCAGCTGCTCATCGTTCTCCTCATGATCCCCGTCCTCGAGCTGCTGTTCCGCCGGGTCGTGCGGGAACGTCTAGGGACGATCATTCTCTCGGCGCTCCTCGCCCACACCGGGTGGCACTGGATGACCGAGCGCGGCGCGCGGCTGATCGAGTATCGGTTCAGCTGGCCCGCGTTGGACGTGGCGCTCCTTGTCGCCGCGATGCGCTGGCTCATGTTGGTGCTGATAGTGGTGGGCGCGGTCTGGCTGTTGCGCGCGCTGTACGGCAGGATGGCGGATCACCTGCGGGGGGCCGAGCCCGCGGTGAGAACCGAACTCTGAATCTCGACGGTGAATGTCGAACCCTCGTCTTCCTTCGAAATTCGACATTGGACATTGGACGTTCGACATTCATAAGTCACGGAGGTGAGTATGTCCTTCGAGGATCGAGCGGTGTTCGCGTTCCTTCTGGCTGTCACGGTTTCCGGGACAGACTCGGCTGCTCAGATGACCGCTCCCAACCCGTACCGCGCGGTCGAGGGAGTCTGGGCACGCCTTCCCGGCGGGAGGGTCTGGGGTGCCACGAGCGCGGTGTTCCCTTCACCCGACGGCAACATCTGGGTCGCCGAGCGATGCGGTGCCAACTCATGCATCGGCAGCGACCTCGACCCCGTTCTGCTGTTCGATACGGCGGGAACGCTCTTGAAGAGCTTCGGCGCCGGCATGTTCGCATGGCCGCACGGTATCTTCGTGGACCGGGAGGGGAACGTGTGGGTCACCGACGCCCTGGGTTTTGGGGAGCAGCCACCGGGCTGGGGACACGTCGTGTACAAGTTCAGTCCGGAGGGGGAGCTGTTGATGACCCTCGGAAAGAAGGGCGTCGCGGGCAACGGATACGACACGTTCCGCAAGCCGTCCGACGTTCTGGTCACCCCCAGCGGGGACATCTTCGTGGCGGACGGCCACGACGCGGGCGGCAACAATCGCATCGTCAAGTTCTCGAGCGACGGCACCTACTTGATGGAGTGGGGCACGACGGGAGCGGAGAACGGCGAGTTCCGCGACCCGCACGCCCTGGCTATGGATTCCGAGGGTCGCCTCTTCGTGGGTGACCGCGGCAACAGCCGCATCCAGATATTCGATCAGGAAGGCAACCATCTCGCGACCTGGACCCAGTTCGGCCGGCCCAGCGGGCTGTTCATCGACGAGAACGACGTGCTCTATGCGACGGACTCGGAGTCCAACGCGCGCCGCAATCCGGGCTGGCGGCGAGGCATCTACATCGGCAGCGCCCTGACCGGGTGGGTCACGGCATTCATTCCCGACCCCGAGCTGGATCCCGACAACTCAGGCACCAGCGGTGCCGAGGGCGTGGCTGTGGACTCGAACGGCAACGTTTACGGGGCGGAAGTGGGGCCGCGGATGTTGAGAAAGTACGTGAAGACCGGGAATTGATTGCAGACTGGAGATTGGCGATTGCAGATCGAAGATCGACAACGGAGGTATGGCGGCCAATCGCCAATGTGCGATCTGCAATTATCCAATAGCCGATCACAAAGGTATGCGAACCGATGAAACAGACACATACAGTGCCGCTCGGAAGCACGATCCGCCTCACGTTGGTCGCATTGACGCTTTCCGTCGGCGCGCCTGTGCTCCAGGCTCAGGAGCGCGGCACGCCGCCCGGTGAGTGGCGCTTCTGGGGCGCCGACTCGTGGAGCACCCGCTACTCGCCGCTCGACCAGATCAACGCCGAGAATTTCGAGAGCCTCGAGGTGGCCTGGCTCTGGCGCGGCGACAACTTTGGGCCTGAGCCCGAGAGACTGCTCCGGTCCACGCCCCTATACGCCGAAGGCAAGCTCTTCAGTGTGGCGGGCTCGCGCCGCACAGTGGTCGCGATCGACCCCGCGACCGGCGAGACGCTCTGGATGTTCCGCGAGCCCTACACCAAGCGGTGGGAGAACTCCATGCGGAAGAACTACGGCAAGGGCGTGGCCTACGACGTGGTGGACGGCCGCGGCAGGATCTACGCGGTGACACCGGCGTTCTTCCTTCACGCGCTGGACGCCGAAACAGGCCGATCCATCGAGAGCTTCGGACACAACGGCACGATCGATCTCCTGGACGACCTGGGTGACTGGCCGCACGACCCCAACGAGGGTCTCCCGCCCGAGATCGGTTACATCACGAGCTCGTCACCGCCCATTGTAGTGAACGGGGTCGTCGTCGTGGGCAACTCGCACGAGCAGGGCTACTACCAGACGATGAAGGAGAACGTTCCCGGAAACATCCTGGCCTACGACGCCAGGACAGGCGAGCACCTGTGGAAGTTCAACGTCATCCCGCTACCGGGCGAGTTCGGCCACGAGACGTGGGAGAGCGACGCCTGGTCCTACACCGGGAACGTCTCCTCGTGGGCGCCCATGTCGGCCGACCTCGAGCGCGGCATCGTATATGTGGTGACCGACCCTCCCACCATCGACTACTTCGGCGGCTTCCACCCGGGGGACAACCTCTTCGCCACCAGCATCATAGCGCTGGACGTGAAGACCGGACGCCGGCTATGGCACTTTCAGACCGTTCATCACGACATCTGGAACTACGACAATCCGACCGCGCCGATCCTCGCCGACGTCACCGTGCAGGGGCGCGAGGTTCCCGTGCTCGCTCAAGTGACGAAGCAGGGTTTCACCTACGTACTCAACCGTGTGACCGGGGAGCCCGTATGGCCCATCGAGGAGCGGCCGGTGCCGCAGTCGGACGTGCCCGCTGAGCACACATCCCCGACCCAGCCCTTCCCCACGAGGCCCGCCCCGTTCGAGATGCAGGGCCTCACCCTGGACGACCTGATCGACTTCACTCCGGAGCTTCGGGAGGAGGCGCTGGAGATCGTCTCCCACTTCCGGATCGGGCCCCTGTTCAATCCCCCGTCCATCCAGAACGCGCCGGACGGCACCGAGGCTTCGATCCACTGCCCGGGGGCCAACGGCGGCGCGAACATTCCCGGCGGCGCGGCGCTCGATCCGGAAACGGGAATCCTCTACGTAGCCTCGGTCAAGGGCTGTAGCGCGCCGCGGCTGAGACCCGGCACCGACGTCGATCCCGAGTCCAACGTGCGGTGGGTGACCGTGGGTCCGGGAGGAGTTCGGGGACCGCAAGGACTCCCCATCTTCAAGCCGCCTTACGGCCGCATAACCGCGATCGACCTCAACACCGGGGACCACCTCTGGTGGATCCCGAACGGCCACACACCGGAGTCTATCGCGAGCCACGAGGCGCTCCGGGGAATCGACCTGCCCAACACCGGAAGCCGCTCGCACGCGACCAAGCTGGTGACGCGCACGCTCCTCATGTACGGCGAGGGCCGCGGCGGACGGCCGCGCTTCTATGCGGTGGACAAGGGGACCGGCGAAGAACTTGGAGCGATCGATCTTCCCGCGTCCACGCTCACGGCGCCCATGACGTACATGCATGAGGGGAAGCAGTACATAGTGGTGGCCGTGGGCAGCCCCGACATGCCGGGGTCGCTAGTGGCGCTCAGGCTGCCGGAGTGAGCCCTCGAGCGGCAGCTGCTGCTCCCGGCACAGCCGGTCCCTGAGCGACTCGCCCTCGACGTAGGGCATCACATAGTAGAGAAACCTCTCGGCGATGCCGGAATCGCGCAGCGGCAGGATGTGGGGATGATTCAGCTGGACGGTGAGCTTGATCTCACGCAGGCGGCCACGCAACTGCATCGCGCGCGGGGGGATGCGGCCCCGCGTTCCCCGTGGGCTGCTGGATTTCCCCAGTCAGGCGATCGCGCGGAAGAACTCGACGTACGACCGCACCGCGCCGTCCAGCCCGGCCACGTTCGGGTTTGTCGACTCGATAACGAAGTACTCGTCGGGCGCGTGCGCTCCGCCTCCATGACCCAGGCCGTACTGGCCGGCCGCGAGCCTCAGCGGGTCTCCGGTGAACGTGACGCCGGGCCACGAGCCGGCGAGCCTGGGCCAGAGGAGCGGCTCGATTCCCGCAGCGCGATACGCCGCGATCTCAGCCTGCACGAGCCTCGAGTCCGGCGATGTCTCGGTGGGATCGTATCCGCCCGTCATGTTCACCTCGATGTCGCCAAAACCGTGCCTCGCCAGGTGCGCCTTCAGTAGCTCGAGCGTGCCAGCGGCGGTCATGTCCGGCACCAGGCGCATGTCGATCTTCGCCGCGGCGCGGTGCGGCAGGATCGTCTTCCCCCCCGGACCGGTGTAGCCGCCCACGAGCCCTTGGATGTTGATCGTCGGCTGCGTCACGAGACGCACGAGGGAGTCATGCCACGACTCGTCATTGATCCAGCGCTCGACGCCGAGCAGGCGCTTCGTGGCTGCCTCGCTGCGCCTGGGGATCGCGGCTTCCAGGATGGATCTCTGTACGTCCGATAGCGGCCGCACGCGGTCGAAGAAGCCCTGGACCGCCGGAGTATGGCCGTCAGCTTCGACAAGCGTGTTGAGCGCCTGCACCAGGTGCCAAGCGGGACTGTCCACCTGCGCAGCCAGGCTCGAGTGGATGTCGCGCTTCGGGCCGCGCCCCCACTTCTCCCCGGAGGCAACCAGCTCGAGCTCGACGATGCCCTTGGCACCTAGGTTGATCTGCACCAAACCGTCGGGATCCTGGTTGCCGAGCGGAATGATGATGCCGACGCACTTGCGGAGTGCCGCCTCGACTTCCGGCTTGAAGACGATCTCGGAAAAATTCGGCGAGCCGATTTCTTCCTCGCCCTCGGCCACCAGCACCAGGTTCACCGGCGGCTTTCGGCCGGCGGCCTTGTAGGCGTGCAGCGCTGCAAGGAACGCAATCTGCGGCCCCTTCGTGT
>JBHIEQ010000054.1:0-10805 GCA_046760725.1 Gemmatimonadales bacterium | reverse complement strand
AGCCCGGAGAGAATGAGACTCAATCCGAGGAAGATCCCTCCGAGCCACCAGCTCGCCTTGGTCAGGATGGTGGTAGCCTGCCGACCCCCGATGAACGACTCCGACGCGGCGCCCCCGCCCATGGCTGCCAGTCCGCCTCCGGTGCCGGCCTGGAGCAGCACCACGATCATGAGCAGTCCCGCGACCAGGACCAGTACGGTGAGAAGCAGCGTGAAGATCATGCTAGTCCCTTAGTGGCACGCAAGATACGCGGGCCCCGAAGGCCAAGTCAATCGAGGCGAGTGGCCACCATCGCCGCCCACTGATCCGGAACAAGCGACGCACCACCGACTAGCACTCCGTCGATTTCGTTCTCTGAGACGAGCGAGACGACGTTGTCGGGCTTCACACTGCCCCCGTAGAGCACCCGCACCACGTCCCGCTCCGCACCCCGATCCACCATCCAGCTCCGGATGAACGCGTGCACTTCGGCCGCATCCCGAGGCGTTGCGTTCTTTCCCGTGCCGATTGCCCACACGGGCTCGTACGCGACTATGACCTTCGCCAGCTGAGCGCCCGAGAAACCCGCCAGGACTCCCAGCTGCCTCTCCACGACGCGCAGCGTCTCACCGGCCTCGCGCTCTTCGATCTTCTCACCCACGCAGAGCATCGGCGTGAGGCCGCCTTCCAGCAGCGCGGCCACCTTCTTCCCGGTCTCCTCGTCGGTCTCACCGAACACGTGGCGCCGCTCGGAGTGTCCCACCAGTGCGGCACGCGCGCCCGCTTCTTTCGCCATCGCGACGCTGAGCTCGCCGGTGAACGCGCCCTTGGGCTCCCAGTGAACGTTCTGCGCCCCGACTGTGAGTCCCCGCTTCCCTCGAATCATCCCGGCCACCGCCGCAAGGGAGACGGCCGGAGGAAAGAACCAAACTTCTCGGTCGCGGGCCGCTGCGTACTGCGCGAGGAAGACTTCCATGAAGCGCCGCGCGCCTTCCGGCCCCAGGTGCATCTTCCAGTTGGCGGCGAACACGAGCGGACTCATGCGTCGTCCAGCGCGGCGACTCCCGGGAGCTCCTTTCCCTCAAGGAGTTCGAGCGCCGCCCCACCGCCCGTGGAGACGTGCGAGACCTTGTCAGCGAGACCCGCGCGCGCAATCGCGGCCACGGAGTCGCCCCCTCCGACGATCGTCACTGCACCCCTCTCGGTCGCGGCAGCTAGGCTGCGCGCGATGGCGACCGTGCCGGCGTCGAACGGCGGAGTCTCGAACACTCCCATCGGCCCGTTCCAGAAAACGGTCCCTGCGCCGACTATGCTGGCCGTGAAGCGTTCGGCGGCATCCTGGTCGATGTCGTACACGGCCCACCCGGGCTCCACGCAGTCTCGCGCGACACTTCTGATCGTGGCATCCGAAGCGAGTCGATCGCCCACGATCACGCTCTCCGGGAGTACGAGCTTGTGGCCCGCGCGCTCGAGCAACCCCTTGGCCATCTCGACCCGGTCGGCCTCGACGAGCGAGTCCCCCACGACGAGGCCCATGGCAGTGAAGAACGTGCACGCCATGGCACCACCGATCAGCAACTCGTCCACTTTGGGCAGCAGTGCCTCGATGACGTCGATCTTGCCGGAGATCTTGGCGCCTCCCAGTACGGCCACGAACGGCCGCTTGGGATCTCTGAGCATCTGGTGCAGGTACTCCAGCTCCCGCGCCATCAGGAACCCAGCGACCGCGGGTTTCAGACGTCGCGCGACCCCCTCGGTGGAGGCGTGCGCCCTGTGCGCGGTGCCGAAGGCGTCGTTCACGTAGAAATCGCCCAGCCGTGCCAGCCGATCCGACAGCTCCGGGTCGTTGGACTCCTCCCCCGGCAGAAACCGGGTATTCTCGAGCAGCGCCACGTCACCGCGCTTGAGCTGGCGAACGGTCCGCTCGGCCTCGGGATCGAGCGGATCGGCAACGAAAGCCACCGGCATGCCGAGCCGTGCCTCCAGCTCCCGCTTGACGGGTATGAGCGAGCACTCGGGTCTCGGCTGCCCCTTCGGGCGGCCCAGGTGGGATGCCAAGACGACTCTGCATCCTCTTTCCTTGAGCCAGCGAATCGTCGGCAGCGCGGCCTCGATGCGCGTGGCATCGCCGACCTTCCCTCCGTCAATCGGCACGTTGAAATCGACACGCACGAACGCCCGCTGGCCTTCGAGGGGCTGGCCCTCGAGGGAAGAGAGCGTGCGCTTCATTGGAGACTCGAGGCGACCAGCTCCATCAGATCCACGCAGCGGGCCGCGTATCCCATCTCGTTGTCGTACCAGGACGACACGTGCACGAGTCTCCCGTCGATGACGGTCGTGCTCAGTGCGTCAACCGTGCTGGAGTGGGTGTCACCGATGTAGTCACCCGACACAAGAGCCTCGTCGCTCACGGCGAGGATTCCCTCAAGCTGCCCCCGTGCCGCTGCGCGGAAAGCGTCGTTCACCTCCTCGGCGGAAGTGTCCCGCCCGACGACGCATGTGAGGTCCACGAGAGACACGTCGGCGGTCGGGACTCTCAGCGCCACGCCG
The DNA here is from genome assembly GCA_046760725.1 of Gemmatimonadales bacterium. Lineage (GTDB taxonomy): Bacteria > Gemmatimonadota > Gemmatimonadetes > Gemmatimonadales > GWC2-71-9 > JBHIEQ01. The sequence continues at coordinate 8,276 of JBHIEQ010000054.1, read as the reverse complement.
TCGATCTTGCCCTTGACTTCCGGGATCACGAGTGCCGTAGCCTTTGCGGCACCAGTACTGGTCGGGATGATGTTCGTCGCAGCGGCTCTTGCCCGCCGCAAGTCCTTGTGCGGCAGATCGAGAATGCGCTGATCGTTCGTGTAGGCGTGCACCGTGGTCATGAAGCCGCGCTCGAACCCGAACGAGTCGCGCAACACCTTGACGACCGGCACCAGACAGTTCGTCGTGCACGACGCATTGGACATCACGTCATGCTTTTCCGGGTCGTACTCGTCATGGTTGACCCCCATCACGATCGTGATGTCCTCGTCCTTGGCCGGAGCGGAGATGACCACTTTCTTCGCGCCGGCCGTCATGTGTCCGGCGGCGGCGCTGCGGCTCCGGAACAGGCCCGTGGACTCGAGCACGATGTCCACCCCGAGATCCTTCCAGGGCAACTCTTCCGGCTCGCGCTCAGCCAGCACCCTGAGCTCTTTGCCGTCCACGGAGATGGCTCCCTCGGAAGCCTCCACTCTGCCCGAAAAACGCCCGTGTACAGAGTCGTACTTGAACAGGTGGGCCAACGTTGCCGAATCGGTGATGTCGTTGACTGCTATGAACTCGAGGGCCGAATCGCTCCTGAGGGCGGCCCGCAGCACAAGGCGACCGATGCGCCCGAATCCGTTGATGGCGACACGTGCGGCCATGGATTACCTCGTTATGTCTCTAGGATTCGCGAACTGCGTTATCGCGGGGACAGCCCCTGGGCGTACGGCATGGCTCTGGCAAAGGTGACAGCACCGATCTCGTCCCATCCCGCTTCCTCGAGCGCATGAGCCGCCGCCACAAGGGTGGCCCCGGTGGTGAGAACGTCGTCGATCAATATAATGGCGACCCCGCCGCCGCCACCGCCCGGCCCAACGGCAGAGGCAGCAGCCGCACCACCACCGCACCTCCCAACGGCAGGGGGTGCCGAGAAAGCGCCCGCCACGTTGTCTCTCCTCTCGTCCGGTGCGAGGGCCGTCTGCGACCGCGTCTCCCGGACCCGCCTGAGCAGCCCTGCCTCGACCGGAAGCTGCCACCGCGCCGCCAGTGCCCGCGCCAGGAGCGCCGCCTGATTGTAACCCCTTCGAGCGAGTCTCTTGGAGCCCAGCGGCACCGGCACGAGACACGCACCGTTGGGCTTGGGCATGGTGCGAGTCACAATCTGGGCGGCCGCCCGGGCCAGAGCCGGGTAGCCCTCGTACTTCATGTGATGTATCAGCTGTCGCGCCTCTTCCCCCAACCACACCGCGCTCCGTACCCAGCGGAGCGCCGGGGGCCAATCGCGGCAGAACCGACACGGACCCACCGGCGGCTCAGGCTGGCGGCAGCGCGAGCAGCCTGCTGGCAGCGCCTGAAGGCGGCTTCTGCAAACCGTGCAGATGAGCTCGTCTGCCCGGCCCGGCTCGACCAGGCGCTCGCACGATACGCACGCGTTGGGAAGCAGAAGCCTCTCGAGAGCGCGCAGGGCGACACGCATCAGTCGCCCAGCTCCCGGCCGACTGCCGCTGCCATCACCTCTCGCGGTGCCTTCTTGCCGGGAAAGAAACGCTCGAACGAGTGCGCGCCCTGTGCCACGAGCATCTCTCGGCCGTCCATGGCAGCCATGCCCCGATCGCGGCAAGCGCGCACCCAAAGCGTCTCGCCGGGAGCATAAACCAGGTCGAGTACCGCGCGGCAACCCTCCAACCTCTCCAGATCGATGGGATAGGGGTCGCCCTCTCGGAGACCCAGAGGCGTCGCGTTCACGGCCGCCTCGATCTCCTCGCCGCCGTCCTCCCTGACATCCTCCACTCCGAGTTCCCTGGCCCATGCCGCGAAATCCCGGGCTCGGTCGGAGAGGCGTGAACGCACGTACAGTGGCACACCTCGATCCCGCGCCGCGGCGGCGACCGCACGCGCCGCCCCGCCGGTGCCGGCTACGAGCCACGGGCCGTCTGCCTCCAGCAGATCCATGATGTCGAGGATTCCCATGACGTCGGTGTTGTCGCCAACGAGGCGGCCTCCCTCGGGCCAAAATGTGTTGACCGCCCCGAGCTCCTTGGCACGGCCCGTTAGCCGGATCAGGAGCTGCGCGACATCCACCTTGTGGGGCACAGTCACGTTTCCCGCGATCCCGACCGCCTCGAACGAGCGGATAACGTGCGGCAGGGCGTGTGCCTCGACGCGGAGCGCCACATACACGGCGTCTATTCCCAGCGCGGTAATCGCCGCGTTGTGCATTGCCGGTGACAGGGAGTGCCCGACCGGGTCTCCTACGACGGCGAGGACACGGCTACTCGCGCCGATCCGCATTGTCTCGCTCCTCGCCCCACTCCTTGACGAGCCTGTCCGCCGCCTTCTCCACGAGCTGTTCCAGCTCGTCGTAGGTCGAGCGATACACCTCGAGCCCACTGCCGAACGGGTCGCCCACCTCCGCTTCCTGGCCCTTGAGGCCGGCGTACTCGCCCAAGAGGTAGGTTCGGCCCTCACCGCCCAGCTCCTGCGCTCTCTGCCGATGATGCCGTGCCATGGTGAGAATGATGTCCGCCTGCTTGACCAGATCCTTGGTCAGCAGCTTTGCCCGGTGCTCCGACAGATCCAGCCCATGTTCCAACCCCACCAGGTACGCGCCCTCCGACGCGGGAGCACCCTCCCACGCGCCGGTCCCGGCCGACTGAACCTCTATGCGGTCCCTGCCCCTTTCCTCCAGCGCCTTGAGCATGAGCGCCTCCGCAAGCGGACTGCGGCAGATGTTCCCGGTGCAGACGAGCAGAATGCGCTTCACTGCACCGGACTCCCGACGAATCGCGTTATCTCGCTCCAGGAGACGGCACCCTCGCGAATGAGCCGCGGTACCCGCCCCATGCAATCCACCACCGTCGAGGGCCGCCCGCCCTCCAGCGATCCGCCGTCGAGCACCATGAGTACGCCGTCTCGGACCGCCGCTTCGAAGAGCTCTCTTACGGCCCCCGCCGTGGGAGCCGTCTCACCCCCATGCAGGTTGGCTGAGGTCGATGTGATCGGCTCGCCGAGGGCGGCAACGAGGCGCGCGGCACCGGCGTGGGGAGTCCAGCGCACGGCGACCCCGCCTGCCGCACCTCGCAGGCTATTGGGCACTCCCTCCCCGCCTCCCAGAACCAGCGTCAGCGGACCCGGCCAGTAGCGCTCCGCGAGCTCGCGGCCGTACGGCGGGAACCGGAGTCCCAGCCCGCGTGCCATCTGTATGGAATCGATCAGGAGCAGGAACGGATCTCCCGAGAGCCTGCCCTTGAGCCGCCGCAGCTTCGCCACGTCGGACTCCAGGGCGCGCGACCCCAGCCCGTACACGGTCTCGGTGGGATGGGCGACTAGACCGCCGCGGGAGAGGTGAGCCACTGCATCCGGAACCGCTCGCTCGATCTCCGCCTTCGTGCGGAAGGCCACAACACTCATCGCGCAGCCAGTGCCTCGGCGAGAAGGAAGTCCACCGATGTCGTGACCTTTAGGTTGTCGGGGGTGTCCTCCACGATCTCCGCCGCGTAACCCAGAGCCTCGGTTAGCTGGGCATCGTCCGTGGCGTCGTCAGATTCGGAGGCCCTCGCGTGCGCCTCCTCGAGGATCGCCCTGGGAAACCCTTGGGGAGTTCGCGCCCGCCACAGGACTGACCGATCCACGGTCTCTTGCACGAGACCGGTCCCGGCATCGACCCGCTTGAGCGTGTCCGACACGGCCACCGCCGGCACGGCGCACACGCCTTTTCGGGCAGTGTCGATCACTCGGTCGATGGTATCGCAGCTCACGAACGGCCGGGCAGCATCGTGCACCAGCACGATCTCGCACTGGGGATCCAGGACGCTGAGCGCCGCACGCACCGAGGCCGCTCTCGTAACTCCCCCACCCACGATTCGCAGTCTGCCGCCCGCCACCTCGGCGAGCCACTGCGGGGGCCGATCGACGTACTCGGGGGGCAGAGCCACCACGATCTCTCTAACCCTTGGGTGTTGCGCGAAGGGCCTGATCGATCGGAGCAGCATTGGGACGCCACCGATGGGGCGGAACTGTTTCGGCTCCCCGCTTCCAGCTCGTTCCCCCGTCCCGGCAGCCGCGATCAGCACGCCAACGTCGGTCGGCGCGTCAGAAGCCACTTGGCCCTTCGGCCTCGCGCTCGCTCAGGTTCTCGAACCGGGTGTATTGCTTGTGGAATGCGAGCTTGATGGTGCCCGTGGGGCCGTTTCTGTGCTTGGCCAGAATCAGCTCCGCGACACCCTCCAGCGAGCCATCGTCCCGTTCCATGAGCGAGGCGTACATCTCGGCCCGGTAGATGAACAGCACCAGGTCCGCGTCCTGCTCGATGGCCCCCGAATCCCTGAGGTCCGAGAGCTGCGGCCTGCGGTCCCCTCCTCTTTGCTCGGGCGCCCTGGAGAGCTGGGACAGGGCGATGAAAGGGGTCTCCAATTCCCGCGCCAGTGCCTTGAGCGAGCGCGAGATGAAGCTGATCTCCTCCTGCCGGCTCTCGGCTCTGCTCGGGCCCCTCAGGAGTTGCAGGTAATCCAGCACGAACAGCCCTATGTTGTGCTCCGCCTTGAGACGACGCGCCTTTGAGCGCAGCTCCAGCAGCGTGAGCGCCGGCGTGTCGTCGATCCAGAGCGGGGCCGTCCCCAGAAGCCCGGCCGCCCGCGACATCTTCGGGTAGTCGTCGTCCCGCAGCTTGCCGCTCCTGAGGCGGTGCAGATCCACGAAGCTCTCGGCCGCGATCAGGCGCTCCATCAGCTGGTCCTGCGACATCTCGAGCGAGAAGATCGCAGTGGGGAGATTGGCCTCGAGGGCCGCGTTTACCGCCACGTTCAAGCAGAATGCCGTTTTCCCCATGGACGGCCGGGCGGCCACGATGATCAGGTCGCTCGGCTGGAAACCGTTGGTCTTGCCGTCCAAATCTGCGAATCCGCTCGGTACACCGCGGATCGTTTCATCGCCCCGATGGCGCGCTTCTATGCGCTCCATCGTCTTCCACATGAGCTCCTTGATCCGCACCACCTCCTTGGTGCCTCGCTGGAACGAGACCTCGAAGATGTGCTGCTCCGCCTCGTCCAGGAGGTTGCCGACCTCTTGAGGAGATTCGTAGGCCGACTGGACGATCCCCGTTCCCACGTCGATCAACCTCCGGCGTAGCGCCTTCTCCTTCACGATACGCGCATGGTACTCGACGTTGGCGGCGGTGGGCACGACATCGAGCAGCTCGGCGATGTAGTCGGTGCCGCCCGCGGTCTCGAGCTCCCCCCTGCGATCCAACTCCTCGCGCAGGATCACGGGATCGATCACATCGCCCCGCTCGAGGATGGCGGCCATGACCCGAAACAGGCGGCGATGCGCGTCACGGTAGAACGCCGCATCGTCGAGGATCTCCAGGGCCTTCAGAGCGGCATCTGCGTCCAGCAGCATGGCGCCAAGGACGGCCCGTTCGGCCTCCTCGCTCCAGGGCGTCGCCCGGACGACCGCCTCAGCGCCGCTGGTCGATGAGCTGACGTGCGATACGGACGTCATCCCAAGTGGGCTTCTTCCAGTGTGGGTTCCTGAGCAACGCCGCCGGATGGTAAGTCACCACCAGCGGAGTGCCACGGAACTCGTGAACCTTGTTACGCAGACCGCCGAGCGACTGTCGCACCCCCAAGAGTGCCTCGGCCGCGGTCCCCCCCATCGCAAGTATGACTGCCGGCCGGATGATTTCAAGCTGCCGGTAGAGGTATGGGACACAGCGGTCGATCTCGTCTTGCTGCGGCTTGCGATTGTTGGGTGGACGGCACTTCACCACGTTGCAGATGAAGACCGATTCGCGCGGGAGGTCGATTGCAGCAAGGATGTCGGTGAGAAGCTCTCCGGCGCGCCCCACGAATGGGCGTCCCGTCTCGTCCTCCACTGCCCCCGGCCCCTCACCGACCACCACCAACCTCGCGTCGCCCGGCCCCTCTCCGGGCACAGCATTGGTGCGGCTTTCGCACAGGGCGCAAAGGGTGCACGAGTGGACGATCTCCGCTATCTCGTCCAGCGACTTACCGCTCAACGGGTCGTCGCTGAAGAGATCGCTCGCCGGTGCCTCGGCGACAATGCCCCTAGGAGGGATGGGCGGAGCGCCGGAGCGCCAGCCCGATCCTCTGACTTCGGCCCTGCGAGCGGGGCGTCGGGGACCCGGCTCCGCGCCCCCGCTCAAGGTCGGCGATTGAGGGGCCGCCCCGTCTCGAGGGCGTTCCGCGCGTCGCTGCGGCACGGTGCGGGGTAGCACGATCTCGCCCTGGAGCAGCTCGGGTCGTTGCTCCAGGTAGCGGCGAAACAGCTCTGCGGGGTCACTCACATCATGGCCTCGACGCGATCCAGAATGCGTTCGGCCACCTCGCGCTTGGGCAGGACGCCCAGCTCCTCTGCATCGCGTTCGGTCACAAGGGTCGCCCGATTCGTCTCCGACTCGAACCCACCCTCGGGGTCGGTGGCGGAGTTGAGGACGATCAGGTCCAGCTTCTTGCGGCGCAGCTTTTCCCGAGCGGAGTCCATCCCGGCGCCAGATTCCAGAGCGAACCCTACAGCGAGCGCTCCCTTGGCTCTCCTGCGCACCGTGGATGCGAGTATGTCTTCTGTGGGCTCGAGGTCCACACTGAGCCCACCCCCGGATCGCGGCACCTTATCGCCCCTTCGCTCCCGGGGCCTGAAATCGGCCGGCGCGGCCGCCATGACCAAAAGATCGGCCCTCCCGACGGAGCGCTCCACCGACTCCTTCATCTCGGCCGTCGTCTCGACCCAGTCCGTCCGGACTCCGGCCGGCACCCCGAGCGCCGTAGGACCGCTAATCAGGATCACATCCGCGCCGCGGACGAACGCCGCCTCCGCCACGGCGTATCCCATCCGGCCGCTCGAAGGGTTGGTGACCACACGTACCGGATCGAGGTACTCCCGAGTAGGACCTGCCGTCACGACCACCCGCTTGCCGTTGAGCTTGGACTCGGCTGACCGAATCAGGCGTTCGGCGTGAAGCATAATCTCCTCTGGCTCCACCATGCGGCCCGGACGTTCGCTCGGACCCTCGGCCAGGGGTCCGACGTCGGGTCCGATTACGAGCCATCCCCTCTCGTGGAGCATGGCCAGGTTTGCCTGCGTGGCGGGATGCGCGTACATGCGGTCGTTCATCGCTGGGGCGATGAGCACCGGAGCCTCGTTGGCGAGCATGATGGTGGTCAGCAGATCGTCGGCCAGCCCGTGAGCCAGCCGGGCGACGAGGTTGGCCGTAGCGGGTGCCAGGATCACCAGATCGGCACCGTGCGGGAGGTCGATATGGCTGAGTGCCCGGCCTCTTTCCCACAAGGAGGTGAGAACCGGGCGCCCTGAGAGGGCTTCGAAGGTGACCGGCCGCACGAACTCTTGCGCGGACGCCGTGAGAACCACATCCACCGCGGCGCCCGATTCCGCGAGCCGCCGGGCGATGGTGCAAGCTTTATAGCATGCGATACCGCCCGACACGCCCAGCACGACGCGCCGGCCGGCCAAGGTCACGTTTCGTGGCGACGGCGGCGGACGAGACGATAGGCGAGTTCCCCGGTGACCAGCGACTCGAGCGCCCTGGTGGTGAGTTTCTTCTCTTCCGCCGAGCGGTCCCTGGGGAAATCGTTTATGAACCGCGCGAACTTCGCGGCCACGAGAACCCCGAGATACTTGTTGCTGGCCCGCTGGGCGACGTCTGACGGTGTGAAGGTCCTCATCCGCTGTTCCTCGCTTCAGACTCCAAACGACCCGCGATCCGAGCGAGGCCCTTGCTCAGCGCGGCGATCTCGCCCGCGAGATCGGGGTGCCGGTCCCTCCGGCTCTGCTCGGTATCGATTATCGCGGCCACTTGCGATACGGCCCGTTCCAGATCGTCGTTGACCACGACGTATTCATAATCAACCGCCGCCTCGACCTCCTCCCTGGCGCGCCTGATGCGCTCGAGGATCGCCTCCGGGTGATCCGAGCTGCGGCCTCCAAGTCGCTCGTAGAGGACGTCCGCCGACGGCGGGAGGATAAAGATACTCACAACATTACCGCGGCGCTGGCGAATCTGCCTGGCACCCTGCACCTCGATGTCGAGCACGACGTGACGGCCCTCCCGCAACACGCCCTGGACCTCGGCCTCCAACGTGCCGTAGAGGTTCCCGCCGTATTCCGCCCACTCCAGGAATTCCCCGGCCTTGAGCCGGCGCTCGAACTCCTCGCGCGACAGAAAATGGTAGTCCACGCCGTCCCGCTCCCCCTTGCGCGGCGCGCGGGTCGTCGCC
>JBHIEQ010000053.1:0-10875 GCA_046760725.1 Gemmatimonadales bacterium | reverse complement strand
CGCTGCCAGGCTTCCCTAGGGCTCGAGCCGCAGCCGCTCGACGTGGCGGGGACGCACCACGGAGAAATGCCGCCGGTCGGTTGTAAGCACGGTGTCGCTGCGGAGCCGCTCCGATAGGGCGACTATCGAGGCATCTACGAACCCCAACCGCATGTCTGCGTAGATCCCGACCAGGACCGCGCATCTGGCATAGTCCTCGGGCTCCAGAGGCTCGAGCAGGAACTCGCCGCGGGCGATGCTCCCGAGGAAAGCCTCTTCGGCGACCGGACCGATGCGATCGGCCAGGAGATAACAGACCTCCACGACGACCGTAGCCGGCACCGCGATCGCCCGTGATTGCTCCTCCCAAGCGGCACGGGCGCGCTTGTGCCAATTGTCGCGCCTGTCGATCAGCGCGTAAACGATGCCGGTGTCAGCGAGGATCGGCGCGGCGTCGCTCGGCGATCAGGTGGGACAGCAGTTCCTCGTGGCGCTCGGCGGTGTCCGAATGACCACTCTCGAACGCACCGGTCACGCCGGGGAGCGACGATCCGGAGCCGCCGCCCCGAGCCAGATACTCGGCCAGCGCCTCGCGCACCAACGAAGCGAAACTCCGGTCTTCGGCGCGGGCTCGCTGCTTGAGACGCCTCAATAGCGGCTCGTCCAGGAAAACGGTGGTGCGGCGCATGTCATATATATTACATGACGTGTATGTCACAATCAACGTGCCGACGCCGCGCCGCGAGCCTCGCTGACTCCGGCATTTTGAGCATGCCGCGGGCGAGGTTCATCGCAACAAGGTGCCGTGTCTGATGTTCCTCTAGCGCTTGGCGGACGGACAGATCGATGCTGCCGTTGGCTCGATGCACGCGGCTGGCGGCTACTCGAACCCAACCCGCGGCAACGCCCGGAACAAGCCCGCCACAGCGAGCGCCAAGACCAGCGCGAACCCACCCGCCGGCAGCAAGCTGCCATAGAGCAGGGAGCCCGTCCCGAAGAGAGCGGCGTAAACGGCGATGCACCCCAGGAACCAACACATGAGTGCGGCCGTGAGGGATCCCGTGGCGGGGACCTTTCCGGTGTCCACCACACGGCGCCACCCGTGTCCGAACGGACGGATCTTGTCGTAGAAGCTCTGCAGGGTGGCTCGCTCGGTGGGCGGGGTGAGAAGCGTTATACCGACCCAGCCGGCCGTCGTGATCGCCACGCCGAGAAGGAGCGCCGCTGACGGGTCCAGCTCCCGATAGCCCAGTGCCGGGTGCACCAACTGGAGATAGACTGCCACCGCGAACGAGATCACCATCGCCGCGATCTCGCTCCACGCGCTGATGCGCCACCAGAACCAGCGTAGCAGAAAGATCAGGCCGGTTCCCGCCCCGATCTGGAGCAGAATGCGAAACGCGTCGAGGGCGCTCTCGAGCCAGAGGGAGACCGCTGAGGCGAACACGATTAGCAGCACCGTGGACAGCCTCCCGATCAGCACGTAGTGCGCCTCGCTCCGGTCGCGCGAGATGAACCGCCGGTAGAAGTCGTCCACGATGTACGACGCGCCCCAGTTCAAGTGCGTGCTGATCGTGGACATGTACGCGGCGGCGAGGGAGGTGACCACGAGACCCAGGAGCCCGTGAGGCAAGAACACGAGCATCGCGGGATACGCCAGATCGTGCCCCACGATGTCCGGATCGAGTCCCGGGAACCGCGCGAAGATCGAGTCGAGGTTGGGATACACGACGAGCGACGCCAGCGCCACCAGGATCCAGGGCCACGGCCTGAGGGCGTAGTGCGCGATGTTGAACCACAGGGTCGATCGCATCGACTCGCGCTCGTTCCGCGCCGCCAGCATCCGCTGGGCCACGTAACCGCCGCCGCCCGGCTCGGCACCCGGATACCAGGTGCTCCACCACTGCACCGCGATGGGAATCACGAACACCGTGGCGGCCGCGCGCCAATCGGTGAAATCCGGAAGAAAGGCGAGCTGGTCACCGAGAGCAGGATGGCCGACCAGCCCGGTGAGCCCGCCTACTTCCGGCTGCGCCAGCGCATAGTAGGCGGCCGCGATGGATCCGATCATGGCGATGGCGAAGAGCAAGAGATCGGTTACCACCACGCCCCATAATCCCGACGTCGCGGAGTAGATGACGGTGACGGTCCCCGCCACGAACACAGTCGCGTACTTATCTGCACCGAGCAGCACCCCCGCGATCTTGATCGCCGCGAGGGTCACCGTCGCCATGATCATCACGTTGAAGAACACGCCCAGGTAAAGCGCCCTGAATCCGCGCAGGAAAGCCGCCGCCCTGCCGGAGTAGCGCAGCTCGTAGAAGCCGATGTCGGTGAACACACCCGACCGCCGCCACAGCTTGGCATAGAAGAACACCGTGCACATGCCGGTTATTACGAACGCCCACCACAGCCAGTTCTGGCTCACGCCCCCCGTGCGCACCATGTCGGTAACGAGGTTCGGCGTGTCGGTGGAGAACGTGGTGGCGACCATCGACGTGCCGAGGAGCCACCACGGCAGTCTTCTGCCGGAGAGGAAGTACTCCGTGGTTCCCCTTCCCGCGCGGCGGGCGAACGCGAGGCCGACCGTGAGCGCCACAGCGCCGTACAGCGCGACCACGATCCAGTCGACGCCGGTGAGCTGCATCAGCCAAGGCCCGCCTTCCGGGATGTGCTGCGGAAGGCGCTGCCGAGATCCCGCGGGTAGCGACCCTGATCGACGAGGTCACGGATCTCCGCGATCACGCGATCCCTGTCCTCCGCGTGGGTCATGCCGATCCACGGCTCGTCGGTCGGCAGGGCCTTCACCGTGGCGCGGTCCGAGGCGATGTCACGGTTTATCGCGGCACCGATGAGAAACTCCGCGTCGTCGTCCCTTGCATGCTCGGCCAGGAAATCACGGAACGCTCGCTCGAGGGTCGAGGTCACCGCGGGAGTGAGCCCGAAGAGCCCGGTGGCGGTGGGCTCCCCGCCCGTGAGCGCGCGGCGCTCGCCTTCCGTCGTAGTTCCGACGAACGCGTCACCCTCGGGCCGAATGCCTTTGACTTCGGCGACCGATCTCAGGAGACTGTCGGGACCAAGCTCGCAGATGCCGCGCGAGACGCCGAGCGCGCCGGGCACGGTGCGACGGAGTTCGTAGGTTACCATCGCGTACGCGGGATCGCCCGCGTCCACGCTCATCAGGTGTCGCGATATCCCGGCGAACGATCGGGCTCCGTAGAAGTCGTCCGCATTGCAGATCGCGAACGGGGCGCTCATCGCTCGCGCCGCACAGAGGAGCGCGTGTCCCGTGCCCCAGGGTTTCGTGCGGCTCGAGGGTGCTGAGAAGCCCGGTGGAAGGTCGTCCAAGTCCTGAAACACATACGAGGCCGGCACGGCCTCACCGTAGAGGTCGCTCGCGTGACGCCGGAATGCGCTCTCCATCTCGCGACGGATCACGAAGGTCACGCTCCCGAAGCCGGCCCGGACGGCGTCGTAGATGTCGTAGTCGAGCAACGTCTCACCGCCGGGCCCCACCTGCTCGAGCTGTTTGGGTGTACCGTATCGCGTGGACAGGCCGGCCGCCAGGACGACGAGAGTCGGCTTGTCGGTGTACTGCTCGATCAAGATCTGGATTGACGCTGGAGGTCGATCCCCTTGGCCACGGGACCGACGAACGTGAGCGCTAGAATTGGCGGAGATACATAGAGTGGGCTGAGTAACGCGACATTCATGTCACCGGCCAGGCGGATCAACGCCTCCACGACGGCCACGATCACGGCGACGAGAATCCGGCCGCGCCGAGTGCTCACCGTGGTCGGTGGATCGGTGATCATGAAGAAGATGAACAGCTGGTACATGGGGCCCGTGATCGGCGCCAGCTCGGCGAGCAAGGGTCCGCCGACCACGAGGTTGCGCAACACCGCGAGCACGAAGAACGCGCCCACGTAGGAGAGCGTTACATGGAGCACGCGTGCCCTCGTCACCACGAGCAGTCCAACGAACCAGATCACCGCGTTGGTGCCCAGCTCGTTGCCCCACTGGTGCGACAGGATCGCCACGCTTCCGGGTGCCACTAGCACCAGCAGGCTGATCGCGAAGTTGCTCGGGTTCCAGAGATGTCTGCCGCGGTATCGCAGCACGTACTTGGAGGCGATCGCGAAGAATCCACCCAGGGCGAACGGCCACAAGAGATTGGCTTGCGGCTTGGTGAGAAGCGATAGGCTGATCCCGCTCACGTAGGCGCTGGAGACGTTCACGAACTTGCCGCGCATGATCTGCGAGAGGACCAGCTCCGTCACGAGGCAGGCCGCGAGCGCGGTGATCAGCCGGTCGTACCCCCCCAGAATCGAGTAGCGCAGCTCCCCGAGCACCAGGATCAGGGTGATCAGGAAGATGATGAAGTACTTGGGATCGACCCGGGTGAAACGCTGTCTGAGAGCCGTGGCGTGCCGATCCAGCCGGAGAGTCGCGTCGGTCATTGGCTAGTACCGTTCCGACTTGATTCCTTGAACGACGACGGACCGCGACGCGGGCAAAAGGCCACCGCGGGGATCCGGTTACTTGGCGTGAATAGTTGGAACGGCACTAGCGGGAGGGTTCCGTGATGCGGTGCAGCCTGTCGATCGCCGGGTTCTGGATCGTTTGATCGATGCCCGACGGCCAATGAATCACGACGCGCGACACTCGGCTCGCCGATCCCGGCCCGAGGCCCACGTGGATGCGGCGATCGTTCTGGCTCGCGAACCCCATCCCGCCGTCCACGATGTGCCGCTGCTTCATGCCGTTGAACGTGACGATCAGCTCGGCGCCGATGGCACTTCGGTTGCTCACGGTTCCTTCCAGCTCGAAGGCGATCCAATGCCGGTCGGGATCGACCGAGTTGCGGTAGATCAGCGCGGGTCCCTCCTGATTGGCGACGATAACGTCCAAGACGCCGCGGTTAAAGAGGTCCGCGAAAGCTACCGCCCGTCCGTCGAACTCATCCGTGACGCCGGCGGCCTGGGCCACGTCCACCAGCTCTCCGTCACGGTTCATCAGCAGGCGCGAGCGCTCGTAACCCGAGAGGCTGGCGGTACCAATGGGCGGCCAGTTCGCCGCATCCTCGAAGATTGCGCTCGCCGCACCCGCGACCTTTGACATTCCGTACCAGTAGTCGCGATCGCGATCGGCCGATATGAACCCGTTCAGCACGAAGAGGTCGAGCTGCCCGTCGTTGTTGAGGTCGCCGAACTGCGCACCCCAGGCCCAACCGGCGTCGGCAACCACGCCCTGGGCTACTTCCTCGAACCGGCCGAGCTCATCGAGGAAGTTGAGCCTTAGGTTGTTCCCCTGAAACAGGTACCCCCGCTCGGAGATATTGGTCACGAACACGTCGAAGCGGCCGCGGTTCATGAGGTCGCCAAGTGACACCGACATGCCGCTCTTCGAGTCGTCCTCCAATCCGGCACGCGTTAGAACGAAGCGTTCGGCGCGCCGGTTAACGTAGTACTCCTCCGGACCGTAATCGTTCGCGAGGTAGAGGTCGGGCCAACCGTCCTCGTTGAAATCAGCAGCCGCCACCGCGAGCGTCCATCTGGTAGAACCCACACCCATCGCATCCGTCACGTCCTCGAACTCACCGTCGCCGCGGTTGTGGAACAGGATATTCTTGCCTCCGTTGGTCGCGAACTCGAAGCTGTTCTGCATGATCCGGGTGGTCGTGATGTTCCACATGTCTATCTCGGAGCGGAAATATCCGCCCACATAGAGATCGAGCAATCCGTCCCGGTCGTAATCGAGCCACACCGCGCTGTTGGCGTTCATCCATCGCCGGAGCCCGGCCCGATCGGTCACATCCTCGAACCGCTCGCCTCCCACGTTGCGCAGTAGCTGGAGGTAGCCCCACTTGTAGATCAGAAGGTCCTCGAACCCGTCGTTGTCGTAGTCCCCCCAGACCGATCCCATTGAGACTCCCTCGCCCTCTCGGTTGAGGTCGGCGACGCCCATAGCCGCCGCCTCGTCCCGGAAGGTTGCGTCACGCTGATTGAGATACAGCGCGTTGGGGTGCCCGAATCGGCTGTTCGTGAAGTAGAGATCGGGCCAGCCGTCACGGTTGACGTCCGCGACGGAGACGGAGGCGCCGAGCCCCGCCACGTGCGGCGCGACGTTGTCGAGCTTGGGGTCGAGCGTCGGCTTGAGATGCACGAAGTCGATCCCCACCTGTGACGCCACGTTCGCCAGAGTGAAGCCCGGCTCGAGGGAATCGCCGGCGGCGGACCGGCCCCTGCGGTCGAGAGCTACGACGAGACCGATGGCGGCCACGAAGACGACGTTCAGGACCGCCCGGCGGGGGAATCGGTCTGGCATGGGCGCAACTTAAGCAGCACTCCGGCGGGGGGACAAGAACGGGCGCAGGGCGCGGGGCGCAGCAGGCAGGGCGCAGGACGCTGGCGGTAGCCTGTAGCGCACCCCGGCCGGTTCACTCGACTGCCACCGGCGAGCGCCTCTTAGTGACCAGGCTTCCGGGCGTGCCTCATCCACTCGTCGAGACTGAACTTCCCCGCGCCGACGGTCGAGAAGTAGAGCCACACGAAACAGTACAGGGCTGCGAGTTCGCCCCGATTGGACCACCACCAGGGGTCCTCAATTCCGCCCGCGTGCTTCCAGAAGTAGGCCACGGCCATCTCGCCGGACAGCACGAATGCGACAGGCTGCGCGAAGATCCCCAGGACCATCGCGAGACCACCGAACGTCTCGAGAACCCCGGCCACTCCGAACTCGGTGAGCAGCTGCACCGGGTCGCGGTCGGTGAACCAGCCGAACAGCTTCTGCACACCGTGCGTCATGAAGAGGAGCCCCACGACGATGCGCAACCCGTTATGCGCGAGGGACTGATAGCGGGACATGAAAAAGGCCATCGCTCAGCCTCAGTGGGGTTGGGTCATCTTGAAGATACGACTGCGGGGAGGGTGATGTTGCCCGATTAAGGGCGATGAGGGGCGATCAGGAGGCGATGGGAGGGTGCTAACTCGCCTTTCTCTTACGAGTCTTCTTCTTGGCCGCCGACTTCTTCTTCGTGGCACTCACCTTGCGGGCCTCACGCTTCGCAGGCTTGGCCGCGGAGGTCTTGCCGATGCTCGCCTTCAGGGCCTCCATGAGATCGATGATCTGCGCCTGCGGCTCTTCCTGCGGCGCAGTGGTGATATCCTTGCCGTCCACCTTGTCCTGGATGAGTTCCAGCTGGCGCTTGCGTACCTCATCCTCGTAGCGCTCCGGGTGGAACTCGTCCGAGGCGGCCTGCTTGATGAGCTGCACCGCGAGCTTGAGTTCCTCGTCCTTCACCTCGCCATCGCCGATCGGCACCTCGTCGAACGAGCGTAGCTCGTGGCTGTAGTACAGCTGCTCCATCGCGAGCCCTTCACCGTGCGGGCGCACCAGCACCAGGTACTGCTTGCCGCGCGCGGCATAGCGGGCGAGCGCCGAAAGGCCGGTTTCCCGCATCGCCTTGCTCAGGAGTCGGTAGGCGCGCTCACCTCCCTTCGCGGGGCCCAGATAGTAGACCTTGCTGAGGTAGAGCCGCTCGACTTGCTCGGCAGGCACGAACTCCACGATCTCCACCGCGTTCGTGGCCTTCTCGTCCAGCGCCCTGAGCTCCTCCGGCGAGAAAAGGACGTACTGGCCCTTCGCGATTTCGTATCCCTTAACCAGATCGTCCCTCTCGACTATCGTCCCATCCTGCGGGCACACATACTGCTGCTTCACGCGCGAGCCGCAGTCCTTGTGAATCCAGTTAAACGAGATCCGCGACGCGGACTCGCTCGCGGAGTACAGATTGACGGGCACGGACACGAGCCCGAAAGAGACGGTCGCGGAGCCGATTGGCCTGGCGCTCATGGGGGCGCTACTATAGACGGTCACGAACCGGAGCGCAACCTCCGCCGCATGGCCTCCAGGCCGTAACTGGTTCTCCGACAACCGGTTTGCCAAAGGACAAGGGCTCCTGTCGGGATGGTCTCCCGGGGACGGGCTCCGGGTCCACGCGAGGAGTGAGATGCCCAAGAAGGTGGCCGCCAAGGCCGATCGCCTGACGTCCTACCGCGTGAAGCGCAAGGCCGGCGCAACTCCCGAGCCGGCCGGTGTCGTGGAACGCTCCGAGGGTCGTCTCTTCGTCGTCCACAAGCACGCCGCGCGGCGCATGCACTACGATCTACGGCTCGAGATGGGAGGAGTGCTTCAGTCGTGGGCGGTGCCCAAGGGGCCCTCACGAGACCCCAAGGAGAAGCGTCTCGCGGTGAAGGTGGAAGATCACCCGCTGGAGTACGGCGACTTCGAGGGAGTGATCCCCGAGGGGAACTACGGCGCCGGCGCTGTGATCCTGTGGGATCGCGGTTTGTGGGTGCCACTCAGAGATGTCGAGGAGGGCTTCGCCAAGGGGAAGCTCCTGTTCGAGCTCCGGGGTTACAAGCTCCGGGGCAGATGGACCCTCGTGAGGATCAAGAAGTCAGAGAAGGAGTGGCTGCTAATAAAGGAAAGAGACTCGGTGGGCCGGGCCGACCAGGACGAATTCCCGGAGGGCTCCGTGCTCTCGGGCCTCACGGTGGAGGAGCTGCGTGACGGTGTGGATGTAGGGAGGCCGATCCGGGACGAGCTCGAGCACCGCGGCGCTCCAAGGAGGAGGGTGAACCCGGAGAAGGTGGAGGTGATGCTGGCGGAGACGCGGGAGCGCCCCTTCAGCAAGCCGGGATGGATCTACGAACTCAAGTTTGATGGCTACCGCATAATAGCCTCGATGGAGGGCGGAGAGGCTAGGCTGTTCACGCGCAGCGGACGGGATGCGACGGCCACCTTTCCCGAGGTCGCACGGGCCCTGGAGGCCCTGCGGTTCGAGCAAGTAGTGATGGATGGCGAGGTGATAGTGCACGACGAGAGCGGCATGCCCAGCTTCCAGCGATTGCAGCAGCGTGCACAGTTCCTGCAAAAGGCGGACATCCGCCGCGCCTCAGTGGAGTATCCCGCGACCCTCTACGCCTTCGATCTCCTGGCCTTCGACGGTTACGACGCGCGGGGGCTGCCGCTCAGCGACCGGAGGTCGCTCCTCAGGCGGGTGCTCCCTGAGGCAGGGCCGCTTCGATTCTCTGATCACATCGAGGAGGAGGGCGAGGAGTTCTACAAGCAGGTGACCGGGTTGGGTCTCGAGGGGATCGTGGCGAAGAAGGCGGACTCGCCGTACCTCGGGGGGCGCTCGTCCAGCTGGATCAAGGTGCGCGCCGACCGTACCGCGGATTTCGTGGTCGTGGGCCTGACAGCTCCCAAAGGGAGCCGCAAGGGATTCGGCGCTCTGCACCTGGCGGCTTTCAAGGGCGAGTCGCTGGTTTATGCCGGCCGCGTTGGGAGCGGGTTCAGCAGCCGCCAGCTCGCCGAGGTACGGGACGTGCTACTTGGCGCGGAGCGCCGGGAACCGGCTTGCGAGCGCGCACCGCAAGGAAAGGAAGACACGTGGGTCGAGCCCGCTCTCGTGGTGGAAGTGCGCTACAAGGAGATCACCCATGAGGGTCTCCTGCGCCAGCCGGTATTCGTCCGATTCCGGAATGACAAGGCGCCGGACGAATGCGAGGTGCCGAGAAGCGGGAAAGGGGGAACGGAGGGCGGAGGACTCCCGGAGCTCTCTTTTCCCACCTCCCGTTTCCCGTCTCCCGACGAAGTCCAGCTCACTAACCTTGACAAGGTCTTCTGGAAGGACGAGGGCTACACCAAGGGCGATCTGGTCGAGTACTATCGTGCGGTCGCCGGCTGGATGCTGCCGTATCTCCGTGACCGGCCGCTGGTCATGACGCGGTACCCTGACGGGATCCATGGAAAGTCGTTCTACCAGAAGGACGCGCCGGGGTTCGCACCTGAGTGGCTGCGTACCGAGACTGTGTGGAGCGACTCGTCGGAGCGGGAGCTGGAGTACTTCGTTGCCGATCATGCCGCTTCGCTGCTCTACATCGCCAATCTCGGCACGATCCCGATACACGTATGGGCCAGCAGGGTCGCCTCTCTCGAGCATCCCGACTGGTGCGTGCTGGATCTCGATCCGAAAGACGCTCGCTTCGAGCACGTCGTGCGTGTCGCACGGACCTTGCACAGACTGTGCGACGAGATTGGCTTGCCGAACTACGTGAAGACGACCGGGAAGAGCGGTCTGCATGTTCTCATCCCACTCGGGCGGCTGTGCACGTACGAGCAATCGCGCACCCTGGGGCATCTCCTCGCGCGGGTGGTCGTGGCGGAGCTGCCCGAGATCGCGACCATCACGCGCGTGATCTCTCAGCGCGAGGGGAAAGTGTACGTGGATTATCTCCAGAACCGCCGCGGCCAGCTGATCGTGGCCCCGTACAGCGTGCGACCGATGCGCGGTGCCACCGTTTCAACGCCGCTCAGCTGGCGTGAGGTGACCGTCCGGCTGGACATCAAGCGGTACACGATCAAGACTGTACCGGTCAGGCTCAAACGGATGAAGCAGGATCCTTTTGCGGGCGTGCTACGAGAGAAACCGGATTTGCTGGGAGCACTGGAAGAGTTGAACAAGAGACTGAAATAGGGTGGTGCGCAGGACGCAGGGCGCTGGTCGCAGGACGCTGGGTGTACGGCGCCCGACATCGCCTTGCTTGACCTCTCAACGCCCGCATTGCTTTCGAACTCACGTCCGCGAAGTTGAGGTGAGAATGAGAAGAGCACTGATTGTGGGGTTCACAGCGGCCGTCGCACTCGCCTGCGGCCCCGACTACGACGTCGTGATCCGAGGGGGCACGATCTACGACGGGAGCGGTGGGGCCGCCTTCGTAGGCGACCTTGCGATCAAGGACGACACGATAGCGGTCGTCGGAGGCGACGTCGTGGGGAGTGCTGGAATCGAGATCGACGCCTCAGGAAAGGCCATCGCGCCTGGCTTCG
>JBHIEQ010000052.1:0-10934 GCA_046760725.1 Gemmatimonadales bacterium | reverse complement strand
TGGACGCTCTTCTGGGCGGCGTTCGCGATCCTCCTCCGGCTACTCGTCCACGCGTTCGTCGTGCTTTCCGACCGCTTCGTCGTGGGCATCGAGAGCGTCACGGTACAGTGGTCGGCCTACGCCGCGATGGCCGTTGCGATCGTAACGTTCGTGGTCGCGGCATTGGCGGCGGTGCCGCGCAAGCTCCTCATCTTCGACGACCACCTTCGGATCAAGTACCTCGCCTACCGATCCACGGTGCTCCATCCGACCGACATCGAGGACATCTCGCTCCGACGGTTCCGCGACGTGTGGCTCTCCCGCCGCATATTCCGCTGCCTCCCGCTTGCGTTGGGTCTCTTGTCTCCCGCTATCCTGATCACCCTGAAGAACGGCCGAAGCTACTTCTTCAACGTGCGAGACCGCGTTGAAGCGATGGCGCTGCTGGAACGATTCAGGCGGGAGACCTGCTAGCGCCCAGCCAATCCGCCAACTCGAGCAGGTCCCTCAACTCCACCGTCGGAGCCGCCTCTCCCAGGGGTACCTCAGCCTTGCGATTAATCCACGCCACCGGTATGCCGCAGGCGGCCGCCGGCTCGACATCGTGGAAGTAGCTCTGAGCGACATGGAGCCACGAACGACTGCCCACCAGCTCGCGCGCCCGCTCGAAATGCGCCGGCGCCGGCTTGTAGGAGCGGACCTGCTGGGCAGTCACGAACAGGTCGAACTCCACGTCGATCCGCCTGAGCGTCCCGGCCAAGAGATCGTCGTCCACATTCGACAGAATCCCCAAGATCACGCCGCCTCCCTTCAGCCGTCGAAGTGCAGGGTTGGTGTCGGGAAACGGCGGCCAGCGGCCGACACTGGCCGGCAGGAAGTCCGCGTGCCTGGGCTCGAGCGGCCAACCCAGGAGACGCGCCGCCCTGAGCGCGACGATCTCCAACACCTCCCTGTAAGACCGATATCCCTCTGCCTGAACCACGGGCTCGATCTCGGCGTGGGCGGCCAGCACACGATGGGGATCCAACTCCACGCCGTCCCGGGCGGCCGCGCGCAGAAACGCCTCCGCGATACCGCGCTCCCAATCAATGAGCGTGCCGTAACAGTCGAACGTGAGGACGTCGTAGGACAAGGGCGTAGCTCGCCGGGCACGGGTCGGCTAGCTGTCAGCCGCCCCGCCTGGATCGCCCAGCGCACGGATCGTGCGGTACCGGAAACAGGTCACCACGTGATCGTTCACCATGCCCGCCGCCTGCATGAAAGCGTAGCAGATGGTGGAGCCCGCGAACTTGAACCCGCGCTCCCTCAGAGCCTTGCTCATCTCGTCAGACTCCCTGGTCTTGGCCGGGAGTTCCTCCAGGCTCTTCCACGCGTTCTGGATCGGTCTTCCGCCGACAAATCGCCAAATGAACGCGTCGAAGGACCCGAATTCCTCCTGCACCTCCAGGAACGCCCGAGCGTTGTCGATGGCAGCCAGGATCTTCTGCCGGTTGCGAATGATCCCCGGGTTCGCGAGTAAGCGCTGAACGCTGCGCGTGTTGTATCTCGCGACCACCTCGGGATCGAAGCCCGAGAGGGCGCGGCGGAAGTTCTCTCGCTTCTTGAGCACTACGGCCCAGGAGAGCCCCGCCTGAAAGGCATCGAGTATCATAAACTCGAAGAGCTTCCTGTCGTCGTGCAGCGGCACGCCCCATTCCTCGTCGTGATAGGCGACCATCCGAGGATCGGTGACCGACCAGGCGCATGAGCCGCTAGACGTCATCGGCTTCGAGCTGTCGCCGCCCGCGACAGTACCCCGCGATCGGCCGGGTAGTCGAGGGTAACGCGAGCAGCGAGATCGAGTAAGATTTCCAGGTACCCCGACCTGGAGCCGGGGAAGTCACAGATTACTGCGAGGAGTCCCCGATGGGAATCAACATCACATTCCTGGGCCATGCGGGATTTCTCCTGAGCGACGGGACGAACACAGTTGCCATCGACCCGTTTCTCACGGACAACCCGATCGCCACGCTCAAACCGAAGGACGTGAAGTGCAACGCCATAGTGCTCACGCACGGCCACTTCGATCACCTGCCCGACTCCATTGAGATCGCGAAGGACAACGAGGCGACCGTGTTCTGTAACTACGAAATCCACGAGTACATGAATGAGAAAGGGGTCGCCGGAACGGAGCCCGGCAATGCGGGAGGCAAGATCGCGGCCGACTGGGGATGGGTCGCGTTCACCCAGGCCTTCCACTCGTCGTCCCACGAAGGCAGGTACCTCGGCGGGAGCGTGGGCGCGGTGATCCACCTGGGAGGTGTCACCGTCTATCACACGGGCGACACCGGCCTGTTCAGCGACATGAAGCTCCTTGGCGAAATCTACCGACCGGACATCGCTCTCATCCCGATCGGCGATCGCTTCACCATGGGGCCGGAGCTCGCCACCCGCGCAGCGGAGTTCATCCAACCCAAGGTGGCCATACCGATGCACTACAAGACCTTTCCGCCGCTGGTGCAGGACGCATCGGGGTTCAAGCCGAAAGGCATCGAAGTGAAGGTGATGGAGCCGGGCGACAGCTGGAGCTACCCGGGCTGAGAGGCGGTTCCGGGAGGGCCGTGAGGGGCTGAGGGGGGCCAAGGGGGAGAGGGGGGCCGGGCGGTAGCAGGCAGAGCCCGCAGGCCACGACGGGCGGCCACACCCATGCCGGCGTGCGCGGCGGCTGGCTGGCGCAACGATGGCGAGAAGAGTACTATCAATTGAGCAGGCCGACATGAGGGGGTCCGCCATGCACACCGTAAAGGACATCCTCGAACAGAAGGGCGGCGAGGTGGTTTCTATGGTCGCCGCGGAATCCGTACTGAACGCGGCGCGGCTGATGAACGAGCGGGAGATCGGGGGCGTCGTCGTCACCGACGGCGATCGCATGGTGGGCGTGTTCACCGAGAGGGACATCCTTCGGCGCGTGGTGTCCGAGCAGCTCGACCCGGCAGCCACGCCGCTTAGAGACGTCATGACGCGCGACGTCGTCACCTGCCGCACCGACACTAAGCTGGAAGAGTGCGTCGCCATCTTCACCAGCAGACGGATTCGTCACCTGCCGGTGGTGGAAGAGGACGGCATCAAGGGAGTCATAACGAGCGGCGACATTCTGGCGTTTCAGATGAAGGAGCAGAAAGACACGATCGATTTCCTGAGAGCCTACGTCTTCGACACGAGGTGAGGAGCGCGAGTACTCCTCATCGGATCAGCACGGACCGAAAGCCGGCCTGGCCCCGAGAGCCACAGGCTCCCGCTCACCACAGCCCTAATCCGTCGCCCAGCGAGAAAGCGGCGAACCCGCCATAAATGAGGGCCGCCACCGATACCATCAGCACGTTCACGAGCTTCGGTCTGGCCGACCGTGGAAGATGTCGCAGGTTCATCCACAACACGAGAGGCGTGTACACGGCCATCGCAAAACCTCCCACGTATGCCGAGTTGAAGATGAACCCCAGCTCGGTGATGCCCGCGTACTCCATGGCCGCAGTGAGCCCGGTGCCGACGACGATCACGAAGAGTACCAGGCGCGCATACCACCGGGCCTGAGAAACACTCCTCGCGAAGCCGAAGCTCGTACCGAAGATGTCAGCCAGACTCCGCGCTAATCCATCGGTGATCGCGACCTGCGTGCTGAACAGAGTCGCCACGCCGACCGCCAGAAACAGGTAGCGCCCGGCCGGACCCATCGTATCCGCCAGCACAGCCGCCTCGTCCCAGATAAGCCTGCCGGCCTGCGGAACTATGCCCTGCGGATGCAGCACGGCCAGCGACCCGAAGACGAACAACATGGTAAACGTGTTGAGCAGCCAGAAGTAGAACGCTTGATCCCTCACGATGAAGCCAAGCCAGTCCCTGAAGCGGCCCGCGTTCTCTTGGGTGTCGGCGAAGGTATATCCCGTCCGCACCGCCGCTTCCTCCGTGCCGCGAAACGGATTCAGCAACACTGGCATACGTGCTCCCATCCCGATCCCCTTGTCCCGCAGGTAGAAGGCGTAGAACAGATTGGCCGTACCGCCCGCACCGGCAAAGACCAGCGCGCTGAAGAACTCCCTGATCGGAATGCCGGGGTCGATGTACCCCACGTTCAGCGCTCCCTCGAGGAGCTCCCTCACGTGCTCCGCCGTTCCCACCCGCACCGCGATCACGACGAGGCCGAGCACAACGATCACGACCAGCAGCGACACCGTTCGCTCGACCGCCCGGTACACCTTACGGGGCCCGAACAGGATCACGCCCACGGCCGCGAACGCGACGGCCGTCCAGATCCAGTCCGCGCTCGCGTGGTCGGGGCCCAGCAGCAACGCCTTGAGCGCCAAACCGGACGTCCTAGCCCATCCTGGCAACAGATAGCCCGCTATGTTGAAGAACACGAACAAGGCGGCATAGCCCTGCCACAGCCTGGCGAACCCGGTGTAGGTGCTCTCCCCCGTGGCCACCGTCCACCGCCCGATCTCGATGTTCACCCACAGCTGCAAGAAAACCCCCAACACCGCGGCCCATACCATCGCGGCGCCGTATTCCGCGGTTATGAGGGGCCAGATCACGATCTCCCCGGCGCCGATGGAAAGCCCCACGAGGACTGCACCGGGTCCGGTGAGACGCCAGAACGCAGCACTTCGGCGCGGCAGCTCGCCCTGCTCCAGCGGGGCGATCATCGAGCGCACGGCCCGCCGGTGAAACGGTGTGCGGTTGTGTGGAAGGCTACGCGCCCGGGAGGGACCCCGCCGGGCACGACGATCAGCCGGTGAGGGTCACTGCGAAGCCGTGCCCAGATAGATCATGATCCGCTGCAGCGTATCCCGCTCAGGCATCTCGTTCAAGATCTCCTGCATGTGCCGGCTCATGCGGTCCACCACCGCAACCCAGTCCTGAGAGCTGTGTTGCTTGGGATCGGGGAGATCGTGGCACCGCCCGCAGGTGGCGACGAAGACGTCCTTCCCCGCCGCATCGGGCAGATTCCCGCTGCTCACGTGCAGGGCGTTGTCTAGCAGGTAGCGCAGTATGACCGTCCGCTCGCCCGCGTTGGGTGCGGGGACGTCGAACTCCTCGGCGACCCTGTCGGTCCTCAGCCACATGCGGCGCAGCACTACCGGCCAATCGGTGGCCGAGTGCGTCCGAGGACTTGGCAACGCGTGGCAATAAGTGCAGTACTTTACCAAGGCCTTTGCACCGTTGGACGCGGGGTCGGGTAGGTCGTCAGCAGTTGTTCCCGTCGGCGGGAGTCCGGCCCGCACCGACGTGAGGAAGAGGGTATTCTCCACTTGCTGCGCCGCCGTCTCGGGGGCCCCCTGCTCCTCCCCACAAGCGACAAGCGCGATCACCACTGGGAGCCACAGCCACGGCCTCACGGGCCCACGAGTAACCGACAGCACTTGCATTATTCGATTCTCCGAATTGGCAACTTGAGGACGAGGTAATGTACTGCGCCACGGACAATATGGAAAACGCCACGCTCCACGTCGTCTGGCATCCGTCGTACGAGGTGGACATAGGTCCCCACGTGTTCCCCACGCGCAAGTTCCGGCTCGCTCGGGACCGACTACTAGAGGAGGGAACCATCCGACTGACGGACATCGTGACACCCGTACCCGCGACCGACGATGATGTCGGGCTCGTTCATACACCGGAGTACATCCGCAAGATCAACTACAACGCTCTCTCTGTTCAAGAACGATTGCTGCTCGAAGTTCCCTTCTCGAGGGAGCTCCGCGAGGCCATGTGGCTCTGCGCCGGAGGATCCGGAGAGACGGCACGGCTCGCGTTGGAGTTCGGCGTCGCGATGCATCTGTGCGGCGGATTCCATCACGCGTTCCCGGACCATGGAGAGGGATTCTGTCTCATCAACGACGTGGCCGTGGCGATCCGCATGCTACGACGAGATCGGCTGGTCGATCGTTGCATGGTGATCGACCTTGACGTACACCACGGCAACGGCACCGCCGCGATCTTCGCGGACGAGCCCGAAGTGTTCACCTTCTCCGTGCACCAGGAGCACAACTACCCGATGTGGAAGCCACCGAGCGACCTGGACATCGGCTTAGCCGACGGCACCGGCGACGCCGAGTATATGTCCCGACTCGAGGCCCACCTGCCGCGCGTCGTGCGACGCCACCGGCCCGAGCTGGCGTTCTATCTCGCGGGCGCCGACCCCTACGCGGAAGACCAGCTGGGCGGGCTGCGGCTCACAATCGACGGTCTCCGCAGACGCGATCAGTTCGTACTGGACACGTTGCGCCGGGAGGGCACGGCGGTCGCCGTCACCCTGGCGGGCGGCTACGCGCGGAACCAAGACGACACGATAGAGATTCACTGTAATACCGCGAGAGAGGCCAGAGCACATGTCCAAACACGATACATATGACGCAATAGTGATCGGTACGGGCCAGGGAGGCGGTCCCCTGGCCGGCTGGCTGGCGAGAGCAGGCTGGCGCACCGCGATCGTGGAGCGCGAGCACGTGGGCGGCAGCTGCGTAAATGTAGGCTGTACGCCGACCAAGACGATGGTGGCGAGCGCGCGGGTAGCGCACCTGGCCCGCCGCGCAGCCGACTACGGAGTCGAGGCGGGATCGATCTCGATCGATCAGACGGTCGTCCGCCGGCGCAAGCGAGAGATCGTGGCGTCTTTCAGCAGCGGCAGCAAACGGGGATTGGAGCGCTGGGAGAAGCTCGACCTCATAATGGGCGAAGGGAGCTTCGCCGGGCCGAACGAGATTCTGGTGGCGCTGGAGGAAGACGCCGAGCGGCGCCTCACCGCGGACAAGATCTTCATCAACACGGGAGCCCGTCCGATAATCCCCGACATCCCAGGCCTCGACTCCGTGCCGTACCTCGATTCGAGCTCGATCATGGAACTCGATACCGTCCCGCAGCACCTCATCGTGCTGGGCGGAGGATACATTGGCCTCGAGTTCGGCCAGATGTTTCGGCGCTTCGGGAGCGCGGTGACGATCGTCGAAAAAAAGGAACGCCTGGCGCCCCGAGAGGACAAAGACGTATGTGGCGCGCTCCAGGAGATCTTCCGGGACGACGGCATCGAGCTGGCGCTTGGCTCGTCGGCGAGGCGGGTGACGGGCGAGAACGGCACCATCCGCCTGGAGCTGGAGACTCCAGAGGGCGACAGGGTGCTCGACGGATCGCACCTGCTGGTAGCCGTGGGTCGCCGCCCCAACTCGGACATGCTCAACCTCGACAAGGCCGGCGTCGATACCGACGAGCACGGATTCATACGAGTGAACGAGCGCCTGGAGACCGGCGTGCCGGGCATCTACGCCCTGGGAGATGTGAAGGGCGGCCCGGCGTTCACGCACATATCGTATGACGACTACCGTATCCTCCGCACTAACCTTCTCGAAGGCGGCAACGCGACCACCGAAGGCCGCTTCGTACCCTACACGATCTTCATCGACCCGCAGCTGGGACGTGTAGGCCTCACGGAGGAACAGGCCCGTGCTGAGGGATACGACGTCAAGGTCGCGACGATGCCGATGAGCCACGTGGCCCGGGCACTCGAGGTGGACGAAACCCGCGGGCTCATGAAAGCGGTGGTGGACGCCAAAACCGGGCAGATCCTCGGATGCGCCATCCTCGGCATCGAGGGCGGCGAGATAATGTCCATGATCCAGATAGCGATGATGGGAAAGCTGCCGTACACGGCGCTGAGAGACGCGACCTTCGCGCACCCGACACTGGCGGAAGCGTTGAACAACTTGTTTGGGAAGATCGACGGTTAGCGGCTAGGAGTTCGCAGTTTGCGGCGGGCTACCACCGACCTCCGACCGCTCACGGCCAATCACCCGCTCCACGAGTATCTCCCGTGCGATCTCGGGGTCCAGCGCGAGCTCGGTCTCCCCGATCCTGATCACGCACGAGGGCCGATGCTGCAACAGGACCACCTCGGCGCCGGGCACGATCCCGAACAGGGCCAGAGCGTTCTGCCGGGCGCGCCTGGGACCGCCTACGCAGAGCACCGTAGCTCGCTCCCCCTTGGTGAGCTCCCGTGCGGTGACCACTCGAGCGGGATGCTCGACCTCATCCACGTCCGGCTTCCCGAACAGTCGCCCCCACCAAGTGAGTGACTGAGGCTTCTCCGGATACTCGTAAGCGCAATTGGGACAGCGGATCAACCGGCACGTGGGACCCAGCGGGCACCCGTGGTGGCACAAAGTGTCCTCCCTGGAGAACTCGAACCCGCAGAAGGGACAGGTCAGAAAATCGCCAGCCATGTGCCGACTCGATGGATGACGCCGCCCACGAAGAAGGCGAATGGGAAGATGAACACCGCCATGCTCACCGCGATCCGCGTGCCGTGCTCCTTGGCGATCATGAGCAGATTCGCTATACACGGGATGAACAGCGTGATCGTCACCATGGCGACCAGAATCTGATGGGCGGTGAGTACGGCCCCGGGCCCGGTCGCGGCGTCCAGGATGTACACGGCACCGAAGTCGCGCCGCAAGAAGCCGACCAGAAAAGCATTGGCCGTCTCGGCGGGAAGTCCGAGCCACCCCGTCACCAGCGGCTCGCCCAACCGCGCGATCTGAGCCAACAGCTGCGCCTTGTCGAGCAGAAACAGTATCGCCGTGCCGAGCACGAACAGCGGGATCACCTCGCGCAGGTACCAGTTCAGTCGGCTCACGGTCTTGACGGTCACGTTGGAAAACCTGGGGCGCCTGAGCGGCGGGATCTCCAAGATGAACTCGCTGGTCTCTCCGGGTACGACGCGGGCGGTCAGTCGGCCCACTAGAAGGATCACGCCGATCACGACCCCGGTCCACACCAGCGTGCCCGATGGGTGCAAGCTCGCCGTCATCGCCAGCAGTACACCGAGTTGCGCCGAGCACGGTACGGCCAGGGCCAGCAACATCGTCGTGATGATGCGCTCCTTCTTCGTCTCCAGAATCCGCGTCGTCATGGTGGCCATGGTGTCGCACCCCAGACCGAGAATCATGGGGAGCACGGCCTTGCCGTTCAGTCCCATGACGCGGAACACACGGTTCATCATGATGGCCATGCGGGGGAAATACCCCGAGTCTTCCAGCAGACTGAACACCAGGAAGAACGTGGTGACGATCGGCAACACTATGGCCAGGGCGTAGCTCAACGCCATGGTGATCGCGCCAAACTGACCCACCAGGAAGTCGTGTACGAATCGCAGCACCTGCTGGAGCGGGTTCAGCGATACACCGGGCGCAAGGGTGTACTCCGGCGTGATCGCGGTCCGGGTCAGGGTCACGACATCGACCTGAGTCACAGGACTTACGGGGAGGCCCACCGGGTGCGCGATCACCTCGCTCGTGTGACCGTGTGGGAACGGCAGGAGCGCGTCGGTCACACGGATCGCTGCGGGGGTCACGCGCTGCTGGAAGAGCCCTACTTCCATGAGGTCAACCAACGTGCCCGCGCCGAACAGTCCGACGAACCAGAACACGCCCAACAGCGCGAGTACCAGCACACCCAGCCCCTTCACCGGATGCATGGCCCAGAAGCCCAGCCGTACGGCGAGCGAGGGGTGCACTGGCTGGGATATCGAGTATGTCTCGGCGAGGATCTCATTCGCCCGCTCCAAGAGAATACGATTGACATCGTACTCGTCGCGGGCCTCGCCGCCGCCGCCCCCCCGCCCCACCCCCGGCACCCGGGCTTCAGAGAGCGCCGCCACCAGATCTTCGGTTCCCACGTCCTCGGGTGCCACCGTCGTCACGACCGGCACGCCCAGGATCTCCGCGAGCCTACGGGTATCGATCTCCCCGCCCCGCTCCTCCAGCTCGTCCATCATGTTGAGCACCAGCACCATGGGGCGGCGTAGCTCCGCCAGCTGGAGTGTGAGCACCAGTGCCCGGCGGAGGTTCTTGGCGTCCGCGACCTGCACGATCGTGGCGCCCTCGTGCTCGTCGAGGACCCTGCGGGTCACGCGCGCGTCGTCGCTCCGGGGGGCCAAATCGTTGATGCCCGGCGTGTCGATCACCTCGATCCGCCGCCCGTTGAACTTGGCCCGGGCGCGCACGATCTCCACCGTCGTGCCGGGAAAGTTGGAGACGGTTACATAGTGGTTGGTGAGATTCTTGAAGAGAACGCTCTTGCCGACGTTGGGATTGCCCACCAGCAGAACACACGCATCGGGGGTCTTCCCCGATCCGGCATCCGGCGGGGTAGCCGATCCATGACAACCGCTCGTCGTACTTGGCAGCGACACCGGCACACTCACTATCGGTCTGGCGTGCCCGTATCCTAATCGTTAAACGAAGCGCTCGCGCTTAAGGCACTATGAAGACTCTTTTAGTCGTGTCCGGTAGCCCGGACCGGCCCCGGACAGGTATTATGCCTCCGTGAGTTCCACCCAAATCATGGGCGTCGTCGCCGGAGCTCTGTCACTCGCGGTAACCTCGATTGTTACCGCGCAACAGCAGACCGGGCCTGAGCGTTCCCGTGCGGCTTCGCCGCCCCATGCGGTTGACGCCGAGTCGGCGCCCCGTCCCGTGCTCCTGGCGCTGCGTATCTCTCGGCCGATCGAGATCGACGGCCTGCTCGACGAGCCGGCGTGGCAATTGGCCGACTCGGCGACCGGGTTCATTCAGACCCAGCCCGACGCCGGCTATCCGGCCACCGAACGGACCGTGGTGCGGGTCCTGTACGACGAGCGGAACCTGTATGTGGGAGCGGTCATGTACGACTCACGCCCCGACCGGCTGCGGGTTCCCGGTTTGGAGCAGGATTTCGCGACCCACGACGCCGACATGTTCGGCGTCGTGCTCGACACCTACCTCGACAGGCAGAACGCGTTTCTGTTCGGTGTGAATCCCGAAGGGGGGCTGTTCGACGCGCAGGCGTTCAACGACAGCCGCTACGTGAACCGCGCCTGGGAGGGCGTGGTACACCGGCGTACACGGATCAACGAAAACGGATGGACCGCGGAGATGGCGATCCCGCTCACG
>JBHIEQ010000051.1:0-10962 GCA_046760725.1 Gemmatimonadales bacterium | reverse complement strand
CCCACATTCGCTTTTTTCAGTTGCCTTTTCCCGGCATCTCCCCGCAGCTGGGTGACCACCTCCACGGCCTGCGCGATCCCCGTGGCCCCCACCGGGTGACCCTTCGCCTTGAGCCCGCCGCTCGTGTTCACGGGAATCTTGCCGTCCAATGCCGTGAGGCCCGTCCGCGCAGCCTGCCCCCCCGCGCCGCGTTCGACGAAACAAAGCGCCTCGACGATGCAAATCTCCGCGATGGAGAAACAATCGTGCACCTCGGCCACCTGCACGGCATCGGGCGCAATCCGCGCCATCTCGTACGCGCGCGCCCCGGAGACGCCGACCGCATCGAGGAACGCCGGATCGGCGCGGTCCGCGAGCGCCATCGACGAGGTGGCGAAGCCGCTAGCCAAGATCTTGACGGGCCTATCGGTGAACTCCATCGCGCGATCAAGAGGGCAGAGCAGCACAGCGGCGGCGCCGTCACTGACCCCCGAGCAGTGCAACAACCGCAGAGGATCGGCCACGAGTGATGAGCTCATCACGTCCTCGGTCGTCACCTCCCGGCGAAACTGCGCCTTCGGGTTGAGGGCACCGTGCCGGTGGTTCTTCACCGATACTGCCGCGAGATCCTCCTCCGTGGTGCCGTGCGCCTCCATGTGTGCACGCGCGATCATAGCATACAGACCGGGAAAGGTGATCCCATGATAGGCTTCGGTCTCCTGATCGGCCGCGGTCACCAAGACGGCAGTGACGTCGGAGCCGTCGTTCATCTTCTCCACACCGGCCGCGAGAACGAGATCCCCGGCCCCGCTCGCAACCTCCAGGAAAGCGGTCCGGAGAGCGACTCCGCCTGAAGCGCACGCCGACTCGACGCGGGTCGCAGGCACACCCGCCATGCCCAGATGATCCGCCATCAGCGGACCCAAGTGCTCCTGCCCGACGAACTGCCCGCCGGACATGTTACCTACGTACACGGCGTCGAGCCTGTCCGCTCCGGCGCCGCCCAGCGCCTCGGTCGCCGCCTCGACGAACAGGTCGCGCAGACTCGAACCCCACAGTTCGCCGAAACGCGTCATTCCGGCCGAGACGATCGCCACCTCACGCATACGTACCTCCTCTTTAGTCCGAAGCGTTAGGCGTTCAACAGGATCTTCTCGCGGTACTTCGCATACTCGCCGTACGTGAGGTAACGGCGAGGCCCGTCGAGCATCGATCGCACAGTCGGCGCGCGTCCCCTCCGCTCAACTAGCAGCTCGGTGGCTCGCAGAACGAATGAATCGCTGCCTGCCCCGGACCCGAACGACGTGATGAGAACCAGGTCGCCCGGCTCCGCAACATCGAGGATGGCGGCCAGCCCGGTCGGTGAAGAGCCGGAATACGTGTTGCCCATCCTTGGTACGACCCACCCGATCTCGAGCTGCTCTCGTTCGAAACCGAGGCTGCGACCGACTGTGAGAGGGAACTTGCCGTTCGGCATGTGGAACACGGCGAACTTCAAGTCCTTCGGGCCGAGTCCCGCCTTCTTGAACAGGCCGTGCGTCGCCGCCGTGACGTGCTTGAAGTATGCCGGCTCACCGGTGAACCGACCTCCGTGCCGCGGATAGAACTCGCCTTCTCTCCGCCAGAAATCGGGCGTGTCACTGGTGTAGCTGTAGGTCTCGACCACATCGGCGAGCAGATGTTTCTTGCCGAAGATGAACGCGGCGCCCCCCGCCGAAGCCGAGTACTCGAGAGCGTCATTGGGAGCGCCTTGGGAGGTATCAGCGCCGATCGCAAGCGCATGCCCTACGCGACCGGCCTCCACGAGGCTCAGTGCCACGAACATGGCCTCGGTCCCGGCCTTGCACGCGAACTCGAAATCGGCAACGTGCACCTCCGGAGGGATGCCCAGCGCCTCGGCCACCACAGTACCGCTAGGCTTCACGGCGTAAGGATGCGATTCCGACCCGATGTACAGCGCGCCGATCTTGGACGGGCTGATGCCCGCGCGGTCGAGGGCGGCTCGGGCGGCCGCCACTGATATCGTGATCGTGTCCTCGTCGAGCCCGGGAACCGACTTCTCCTCGAGCATCAATCCGCGCCGAATCGTGTCGGGATCTTTCCCCCACTGCCGGGCTATTTCCTCGACCTTGATCCTGTTTCGCGGGACGAACGCCCCGTAGCCCACGATCCCTGCCATCTCTGCACCTCCTGCCGGACGGACTATCCCAACTAGGGCCGGGTAGCCTAAAGAACGAATGAAGTGGAGCTTAAACGTCTATAGGAGATGCCGGCAAGAAGGGCGCAGCCGGCTGGGGTGGCCGAACGGATGTCACATTTCCGTGCCGGACGGGTTGAGTCCGATGGCCAGAACAGCGACCAACCTAGAGAGGACGTTCACCATGCTCGTGATGATGCAGGCGAGAGCCGCGCGGGCTTTGGCCGCGAGTCTCGTAGCACTTTTCGCGCCGTTCGCGGCGATCGCCCAGGGGAGCGGACATGACGCCAGAGTGGATTCGCTGTTTGCTGAGTGGGACAGACCCGACTCTCCCGGGTGCGCTCTGGGTGTGGTACGCGATCACGCGCTCATCTACTCGAGGGGCTATGGGACGGCGGATCTCGAGGCGGGAACGCCTATAACACCGGAAACGGTCTTCTATCTGGCGTCCGTCTCCAAGCAGTTCACAGGCGCGAGCATCGCGCTCTTGGCGCTGGACGGGCCGCTGTCGCTGGATGATGACGTGCGCAAGTACGTCCCGGAGTTGCCGGACTACGGATCGACGATCACGATCCGCCACCTGATCCACCATACGAGCGGGTTGCGCGACTACCTGACGCTGATGAGTCTGGCGGACATGCGTCTGGAGGAATCGCATGCCCCCGAAGAGATCCTGGATCTCGTCGCCCGCCAGGAGGCGCTGAACTTCGAGCCGGGAGACCGCTACCTCTACAGCAACACGGGCTACTTCTTGATCCCGCTCATCGTGGAACGGGTGACCGGCCGGTCGATCCGTGAGTTTGCGGGAGCCCGGATCTTCGGTCCACTGGGAATGCGAAACACTCACTTCCACGACGATTACGGGCACGACGTGCCGGGACGCGCGCTGAGCTACCGGCGGGAAGGCGAGAAGGAGTTCGAGCTGTCATTTCTTCCGAAGTTCGACCAGGTGGGATCGGGCGGAGTCCTGAGCAGCGTCGAAGACCTCGCTAAGTGGGACGAGAACTACTACAGCCATGAGGTTGGCGGCGAGGGCCTGTTCCGCTTGCAGCACGTTCGCGGGCAGCTCGGCTCGGGCGACACGCTCGACTACGCCCTGGGTCTAACTCTGGGTACGTACAAGGGATTGGAGACCGTGTCTCACGGGGGCTCGATGATGGGCTTCCGGACGCATCTGCTGAGGTTCCCGGAACAGCGGTTCAGCGTCATCTGCCTCTGCAACCTGGGTCAAATCGATCCCGGCAGGCTGGCTCGGGGGGTAGCGGACATTCACCTGGAGGAAGCGTTCAATCGCAGGCTGGCGGAGTACGCGGGGGACTACGAGGCGCGCGAGCTGGGAGTCAGATGGACGCTGCGGATCGCGCACGGCGATCTGCTGCTGGATGGAGCGGGCGACTCTACGGTCACGCTGAACTCGGCGGGGAGGGATCGATTCCGCACGGCGACCGGCGGGGTGATCGAGTTCGTACGCGGGGAAGGCGGTGGGATCTCGGCCTTTACCCTCGACGCCGGGCGGGCGCGCGGTATCATCTTCCGGCGGCGATGACTCCGATCCCTCTGTCGAACTCGACCCGGGTGCCGAACGGCTCGGACAGTCGCCGCACGTTTTCGATGATCTTGCGCGCGAGATCGCCGCGCGCGAGAAGAGGCCGGCCGTACTGCGGCCGCTGGAGTCCGTGTCCCAGGGTGACCGGATATAGTCTCACGGCCTCCAGCTCGCCGCCACTGAACGACACCACGGGCACGACGCTCTCCCAGTAGGCCGGGTCGGCCGGCCACCCACCGCCGCGTCGCTGATTGCGCCGGTCGTAGAAGTCCGAGGGCAGTGCGTCCCACTGGAGACCCTGGCTGTCGTAGTTGTCGGCCGGTTGGCGCTCCACCGTTTCGTTCTCGAAGATGAAGTTGGCCAAGCTGTAGAAGATCGGGCGGCCCCGGTGGATCTCGATCCCGCGGAGCACATGCGGGCCGTGTCCAACGAAGATGTCGGCCCCCGCCTCGATCACCGCGCGGGCGAAGGTGACCAGGAACTGGGCCGGGACCTCGCGGTCTCCCGCTCCCTCATGCGAGTGGCTGGAGACGATCACCCAATTGGCTTGCCGTTTCGCGTCCTTCACCGAGGCCACGATCTCCGCGAGATCCCCTTCATGCGGTTCCGTCAAAACGGCGTAATCGTCCCCCGCCACGAACGTGGCACCCATGAAGCTCACGCGTTCTGCTTGGGCCGAAATGCGGAAGCCCAATCCCTCACGGATCCGCCGCAGCACGTCGAGTTGGGGGCGAGGAATCACGTATTGGGTGCGGTACCGGAGCGGACTGAGACCCGGCCGGCCCCGGTGGTCTTTGCGCTGCGGCCCGGCACGAGCCGGATCCGCGAAGGTGGAAGCGACCGAGATGAGCGCTACGCGCCCGCCGGGCGTCTCCAGATAGGCGGGGGCGCGAGCCAGAGCCAGGTTCTCTCCGGCACCCGCGTGCACGAGACCCGCAGCCTCCACGGCCCGCGTGGTGGCCCTCATTCCCCCGACGCCGTAATCCATCGTGTGATTGTTGGCCCGACTCACCAAATCGAATCCCATCCATGCCAGCTCTTGGGCTATCTCGGGTCGCGCGCGCATGTAGGTGCCGCCGCTCTGAGCCTGGGGGATGATGTCGTCCTCGTAGTTGTGGAACAAGATCTCGAGATTGACGAACGCGGCGGCGGCCTCACGGATCACGTCTCGCAGCTGCAAGAACTCGGGCTCGGCGAAGGGAGAGAGCTTGCGGGTGATGATCGCGTCGCCGGCGAGCGCGACGGAAATGTCGCCCGAGGCGTCGGCGTGGGGCGCCTGCGCGGAGGCGGGAGCATACAGCGAAATCAGCGTGACCAACGCAAACGCCAACACGCGCATCTCGCTAACGCTCAGAACCCGAATCATGACCTGCACCCTCCTACGCTGAAGAAGATTCGCGTCCCTGCGCGTCCCCGAACTACGTGCGCATCTCTCACGCATTGATCAACTTCTTGGGCAATCCTCTGCTCAGGTGCATCAGCACATCGTACACGGACATGTCCGCGCGTTCCGCCACCGTGTTGGGGTGAATTGCGGGATCGTCGGGTCCCACCAAGGTGGCCTCGTCACCGACTTCGACCGCCTGTTCCGTCCCGATCTCGACAATCGTGTGGCTCGCGCTCACCGCACCGATCACGGGATAGACCTCATTCCGGATCTGTACCACGCAGCCCTCGACTGCGCGGCGCGGGTAGCCGTCGGCATGGCCGACCGGTAGCGTTGCGACCCAAGTGGGGCGCTCCGCCATGTAGTTGCGACCGTAGCTCACGCTGTCTCCGGGACGCAACTGCTCCACGCGCACGACCCTGGCCTTGAGGCGAAGGGCGGGCCGGAGATCCGCGTCATTACGCGCGCCCAACGGGAAAGCTCCGTAGAGCACGAGACCCGGGCGCACCATGTCGAGCAGGGCGTTCCGGCGATGGAACAGCGCGTGGGACGAGGCCGCGTGGAGCCGGCCGATGTCGATGCCGCGAGCCCGCACTTCCCGGGCCAAGTCGAGGAAGCGACGCAGCTGCTCGGGGTCGAAATCGTCTCCCTCGGTGAATGTCATGAACGTGCCTTTGACGGCCACTTCGGGAAGTGTCGCGAGCTCGGTGATCCATGGAGCCGCGCGGTAGTACGGCATACCGAGTCGGGACATACCGGTGTCGAGGTAGAGATGGACGGAAAGTCGGCGCCCGAAGCGGCGTGCGATGCTGCGGAGCACCTCGGGAGCGCTCTCCCAATAAGGCGCGAGCGAGATGTCACGCGCGACGAGCTCGGGCGCATCCCGTTCCTCGAACAACCCCATGAGCAATATCGGCTTCGCAACGCCGGCGTCGCGCAAGGCGATCGCCTCGGAGGTCTTGACAACGGCGAGACCTGCGATCTCGTCGAGCGAGTCGAGCACGGGACCCGCCGTCTCGAGGCCCAGCCCGTAAGCGTTGTTCTTGACGACTCCCAGGACCGGACGACCTTCGGCCAGTTCCGCCACCACACGAGCGTTGTGTGCCAACGCACCAGCGTCGATCTCGACCCAGGGGTCGAATCCCGCGCCCGAACCGGCCGCCCGGGAATAACGACGGCCGGGAGCGGCACTGACGTCGGATCTGCCCGACTCGGCGCCGGCTGTCCCAAAGACGCCAAGGCCCGCGGCAGAGCCGATCAGAAACGTGCGCCGTGAAACCATGGGGAACTCCTTTCTTCCGCCAACCGCAAACTGCGAACCGCAAACCGCCTACCGCCTACCCCTCTCTCTCAATGTATCGTCGAATCGCCGCGACGGTTCGCTCCACCTCCTCGTGCAGGTTGTAGAGGTGGGGCGACAAACGGACGCCGGGCCTGTCGCCGGCGCGCACGGCGCATACTATCTGATCGTTTTCGTACAGGGCGGCGGCCAGCCTGAGTGGGTCGAGGTCCGCGGGCTTGAATGACAGCACCGCTGCGGATCGTTCTGGTCGCGGATCGGTCCACAGCGTTATGCCGTCCACCGCCCTGAGTCCCTCGACCAGGGCCTGCATCAGTTCCCGCGCCCGCGCTTCGATCTTTGCCTGGCCAAGGTGCAACTGGAACTCGATCGCCGTGCCGAGCGCCGCCATGGCCGGTGTGTCCCGCTGCCCCATCGCCTCCAGCTCCTGCGAGATTCCTACCCGGCCGGCGTACAGGCTCACGACGCTCGGTGAGACGCGATCCCATACCTCACGGTTCACGTACAGAACGCCGGTCTCCTTGGGCCCGCAGGGCCACTTGTGTGCGCTCCCCGTGAAGAAGTCGGGCTTCATGTCCGCCAGGTTCACATCGAGCACACCGAAACTTTGAGCGCCGTCAACGAGACTCATGACTCCTCGTTCGCGGGCCAATGCGCAGATCTCTGCTGCGGGAAAGAGGTCGCCCACCGTGTTCGTCACGTGGGTGAAGGCGATCACTTTGGTGCGGTCCGTGATGCGCTCGGCCAAGGTCTCGAGATAGTACTCCGGCCCCGGATGCGGCTTCGCAACCTCGACGGTCTCGACCGCGAACCCGAAGCGATCGGCCTTTCTTTTCCACGCGGCGTTGTTCGACGGGTGGTTCTCGGAGAAGATGATCACCTCGTCGCCGCTGCCTAGATCGAGGCCGCTCGATACCATGTTGTTGGCCTCGCTGGTGTTGCGGGTGATCACAATCTCCTCCGGGCTCACGCGAAAGTACTGGGCCAAGAGCGTTCGTGTCCGCTCGCGCGCCTCGGTGAGCTTGGCGCGGTTGAAGGGTGACGGGTCGGAATCGATGTCTCGCGTCAGCTCGTGTAACCTGTCGAGTACCGGGGCCGGGGACGGACAGAGATTGGCGGCATTGAAGGGCGCGAGCCCGTGCCGTATCACGAACTGCTCGCGCACTTCGTGCCAGAAGCTCTCATCGTACTGACGTCTGCGGAGCCGGTACTGTGGAGCTGGCGGCTCGGCGGCCGTCACGAGACCGCCGGGAGCCGAAAGCACGGCGGCGCCGCCCGCTATCAGCATTCCGGCAAGCCGCCGCCGGCTGATGGCGTAGGACTCTGTGGATGGCCGTGTCATTGGTTCGCTCCTGTAGGGAATTCGAGGAGCCGGTCGTGGAAACCGCTCGGGGCTAGGCGTGTCGCCGTATCTCGTCCTCGTCGAAGTAGTCCAGCTTGTGAACCGGCATGACGACACTAGAGAGCACGTTGAGCAGATGGCCGCTCACGCGCTTGTAGTAGCGCGCGCCCAGCGCGAGCGCTGCGGTGGTGCGGCCGTCGTAGCCGTGTTCCGCTATCTCCTTGACGAGGACGTCGCAGCGCTTCGAGATCTCCCTGCCTTCCTGAATCAGGCTGGTGGCACGTTCGCGATCGGACTTGGCAAATATGTCCGCCGTCTCCCGGAAGATCGCTTCCACGCGCTCCCGAATACGGCGCAGTTCGCCGGTGATCTGGTCGTCGGGCAGCGGACCCGGACGGATGTCGGGCACCTCCGTGAGGTTCTTGGCGTAGTCGCCAAGGCGCTCGACGTCCTTCACTAGGCTCACGAGAAACAGGCAGTAGGGAAGGTCCGTTTGATTGCCGCGGATGGAGAGGTGCGCGACGACCTGCTTTCTGATGGTGCGCTGGAGCTTGTTGACCTTTATGTCCTGCTCGTAGATCTGCCTGCGTTCGGCCCCCTCGGCCATTCCCCCGAAGAAGATCTCGCCGGCCACCAACGTCATGTCGCAGGTGAGCTGCATCATCTGGGCGAAGTTGTCGCCCATTGCCCCCAACGGATCGGTCTTGCGGAAAATGCTGAGGAACTCGCGCAGCATAGGGCCTCCGCGGTTACTCCAGCAGTCTGTTGCCCAGTGCCAAGACTGCCGGTACCAAGTAAAAGATCACTATAACATAGAGCAGCGCCCACCGACGGGAAGCCGCCGCCCGTTCGGCGAACCATCGCGCCCCTTCGACCGGTAACCGCCGTGTCCGATTGAGCGGCACGATGAGAACCGTCCCCGTGAGATTGAACAGCAGATGGACCAAGGCGATCGTGAGGCCCGCCTGAGCGTGCGGCCCCGACGCGGCGAGCGACGCCAACAGTGCTGTGACGGTCGTCCCGATGTTGGCCCCGACGGTTATGGGGAAGGCCTCACGCACAGTGATGACGCCGGCGCCGGCCAAAGGCACTAGCAGCGAGGTCGTTATCGAGCTGGACTGCACCATCACTGTCGCCACGGCGCCGAGCATGAGGGAGAACAACACGTGAGTACCGAGGGCCCAGGTGACGAAGTTCTCCACCCTAGTCTGCATCGCGGATCGCATCACCCTCACTATCAGCATCAACGCCGCGTAAATGAAGCCGACGCTCACAGCAATGAGAGCCAAACCCTGGATCCACTGTACCGTGATCAACGCCTCGACCGCGCGCTTGATCGGATCGAGGGCGAGGCCGATGGCGTGTTTAATGGGGCTCTCGTAATCGATGCCCGACGCGCCGGTGCCAAGGTGCGAGGCTATGAGGCTCGCCGTGCGGCGGAGAAATCCGGTCGCGAGCTCCAGCGGAAGCAGCACCAGCACAGTGATGAAGTTGAAGAGGTCGTGGCAGGTGGCCGTCGAAAACGCGCGCACGAACTCGTCGCGCCGCCCGATGTGAGCAAGCGAAACTACCGTGTTTGTCACTGTGGTGCCGATGTTGGCTCCCATGATCATCGGCACCGCGTTGAGCAGCGGCAGCGGATCCTCGGGGGCCGCCACGAGGCCCACTATCATCGCCGTGGTGACCGAGGAACTCTGCACCATCGTAGTGGCGAGAATCCCCACCATGAGACCTACGAACGGGTTTTCTGTGGCCCGGAAGAACGAATCGACGAAATCCCGTCCCAACAGCTTGAACGCGTCGCCCAGTCCCTTGACGCCGACCAGGAAGATGAACAAGAGGATGAGTACTACGATCACTCGCTGCAGCCCCACCGGAACTCCCGGTATCCAGGGCTGCGGTGAGGGGACCGCGGGCGATCTATCTGGCACGGTTCGGTCGGTGCGCTAGCTGCCGCGAGTGTAGTGGATCACGGATGTCGAGCGCCTGCAATCGAGCCGGTGGTGCCGAACAAGATACCGGGAGGGACACGCCAGGGCGAGCCTGCGGGGCGGTGGCCTGCCTGGGCTCAATACGGTAGCTTCGCTAATCGCGCCGGGTTCGCCGCTCAATACCCGCAAGACGGGGAGAGAGAAATGGTCACGGCAGTCGTGCTGATAAACGTCCAGCGTGACTCCATTAACGAAGTCGCCGAGCACCTTGCCGCAATGGATGGTGTGTCGGAGGTGTACTCGGTCGCCGGACGGTACGATCTGGTGGCAATAGTGCGGGTCAGAACCAACGAGGAGCTGGCCGAGATCGTGACCGCGAGAATGCTCAAGACGAAGGGCATCGTCGGGACGGAGACGCTGATCGCGTTTCGTGCATACTCGCGTCACGACCTGGAGGCTGCCTTCTCGTTGGGTCCCCAGAACGACTAGACACCCGTCGCTTGCCGACTGCGCAAGACGTACAGGAGGGCAGCCACGCCGTAGCCTGCGGCCGCCACAAAGAACAGCGCTCTCGAGCCCACCTCCAGCGCGATCAAAGCTCCGAGCGGGGCCGCCACCACTGACGCGAACCCGTTCACCCCCCAAGCCCACGCAAGCCGCGACTGGCTTCCGCGAGCAAGGACCCGTAGTCCCAGCGCGAACGGCTGTCCCATTAGAAAGGAAAGGGGCAGCAAGAAGGCGCAAGCGGCGAGCAGCCGAAGCACGAGCGGGCCCGCCTGCATGAGATGCACGGCATCGAGTAGGAGCAACCCCAGAATGACGAGCGCAGCGCTCAGTGCGAGCGCCACCAGCCACCCCTTCGATCGCGCAACCCGGTCGGACCACAGGCTGCCCACACCGGACCCCACCAGCATCGCAGCCAGTACCGCGGTCACGGCGTAAACCGGGTGACCCAGCAACAGGGACAGTTGCTGTATCGCTGCGATCTCCGCCATAAGGTAGGCGACACCGATGGAGCCGAAGTACCCGAGAAGCGGCGGCAGCCTGACGCGCCCCGACCGCCCCCGGAGCATGGCAGGGAGCAGCGTGAGCAACCCCGCTACAACGACCGCCTGCACCAGCGTGGCGATGAGCGCGAGATATCCCCACTCCGCGAAGGGCAACCACTCACCGACGCTGGAGGTGAACAGCCTGCTGGCGGAACGGAGACCGAGAAAGTGACGAGGATAGGGCCGGGCGTCTGAGACGGGATCGACCGCGAAAGGATACTCGGCCAGGAA
>JBHIEQ010000050.1:0-11055 GCA_046760725.1 Gemmatimonadales bacterium | reverse complement strand
CGATGGGTGGGGGTAAACCGCGCGAGCGGCGGGGGCGGAGGGGGCGCGCGAGACGGCTCCCGCCGGGGTCCCGCCTGGGGCGGGCGTCGTGACCCACGCGGTTGAGGAGGAGGCCGACCAGCCCCCGCACATCCTGCTGGTAGACGACGACGGTGTCTTGCGGGCCATGGCTCGGTCGTTGCTCGAGAAGAACGGGTTCCGGGTTACCGAGGCTAAGGACGGAGCGCATGCGATCGAGCGAATCGAGGGAGATCGCCAGTTCGACCTTATGGTGCTCGATCTCAACATGCCGCGGCTCAGCGGGCGGGATGTGTTGCGTAAGGTCAGAGGGTCGGTTAGCACAGCGGGGCTTCCGGTCATCGTGCTCACGGGTTCCGGAGGCGGCGATCTCGAGATCAAGCTGATGGCGGAGGGCGCCGACGATTACATCCATAAGCCGCTCGAGCCGCAGCGCTTCGTGGCGCGCGTAAAGGCTGCGCTGCGCAGAGCAGCGGCGCACTAGGGGCCACGAGACGATGGCAGACTTTCCGACGCGGCAGACGCCCGGAGATGAATCGCCCGACGGCTACATCGCTGAGATCATGCAGCGCGAGGCCGAGCTTGCGGCGCACGCGGCGGCTGCGCCTGTGTCTCGAAGAAGGCGTTCTCGGGTCTCGTTTCTGTTTGTGCTGTTACTGATTCTGGTGGTGCTCTCCGTGTGGAACCTGGTCCGCGCGAGCAGGCCGCCGGTCGCGTTTTCACCCGAAGAAGAGATTGCCTCGATGCGTTTCACGGTCTATCTGATCGCGCGGGGTCTCGAGGCACACCGCCGCACTGAGGGACGGCTGCCGCGTAATCTGGAGGAGGCGGGCCTCGACGTCGAGGGAATCAGCTACGCGGTGAGCGATTCCACGTATGTGTTGACGGGAGTAGTGGGTGAGGACTCGGTCGTGTACCGGTCGGGCGACGATCTCTCCAGTTTCGGCGCGGCACTCAGAATCCTCCGCGCGGGAGGGTCCGAATGAACCGGCGCGGCTGGACCCTGCTCGAGCTGTTCATCGTCTTGGTGATACTGGGAGTCCTGGCGAACATCGCGACGCCGGCATATCACGACATGCGCAAGCGTGCGGAGGCGGCGCAGGTGATTGGCGATTTCTCGGCTGTCAGGTCGGCCGCGTTTCAGCAATATCCCGAGAGCGAGTCGTGTCCCGGGACTGGTGCGGCGGGCGTCGTGCCGCCCGAGCTCGTGCCATACCTGCCCAATGGTTTCGCGTTCACCAGGGGCAGCGCCACATATCGTTGGCGCAAGTGGTCGGTGCCCGGTGGGCTGCCCGGCGACCCCAGCCAGACCGAACTCATGGGTCTGGAGATCCAAACTGCGGACGCCGAGCTGCTCGCCGCGATCAAGGGCCTCTACGGAGGCTCGACGGCGTTCGGGAGCTCGACGCAGATAACGCTTGTGATCGAGTAGAAGTCCAGTCGCTCTTGAAATCGTGTCGTCTTAGGGGAGCTGGCTACCATGCGAACGATTAGAGTCGCGGTCGCGGCCGCACTGGTTCTGTCACTGCCGCGGCCGTTGGTGACACAGGAGCCCGGCGCGGTGA
Source organism: Gemmatimonadales bacterium (assembly GCA_046760725.1). GTDB lineage: Bacteria > Gemmatimonadota > Gemmatimonadetes > Gemmatimonadales > GWC2-71-9 > JBHIEQ01. Next base: position 9,472 of record JBHIEQ010000050.1, on the reverse strand, counting down.
CCGGATACCAGGTGCCGAGCCAGGTTCTCGTGGACATCGTGGACGCGCCGCAGACCCCTGCGGTGAGCCTCGATCCCGCCAACGAGTGGATGTTGTTGATGGAGGTGCCGAGCCTGCCGTCCATCGAGGAGCTGGCGGAACGCGAGCTCAGGCTGGCGGGGCTCAGGATGAAGCCCCAGATCAACGGCCGCAGCCGTACGCGGCCATACAGCGGTCTTTCATTGATGCGCGTGTCCGATCGGATGGAACGGGACATCGAGGGGCTTCCGGCGAACCCGCGCATAGAAAACGTGCGCTGGTCCCCGGACGGGGAGTACGTCTCTTTCACCAACACGACGCCGGACGGTATCGCTCTCTGGATTGTCGGCGTCGGCTCGGGCGAGGCGCGCCGGCTCACGGCTCCGAACTTGAATCTTTCAATGTGCTGCGCCCCCGCCTGGCTCTCGGACAGCAGGACGCTCGTGGTGACGCTGGTGCCTCAAGGTCGCGGGCCGGAGCCCCCGGCACCCAGGGTGCCCTCCGGGCCGGTGATTCAGGAGAACGTCGACAAGACGGCTCCCGCGAGAACCTATCAGGACCTTCTTCGGAACGCCTACGACGAGGTGCTCTTCGAGCACTACTCGACGGGGCAGCTCGCCCTGATCACGATCGACGGGGACGCTAGGCCCTTGGGCGAACCCGGGCTCATCTGGGACTTCGATCCCTCTCCCGACGGCGAGTACATCTTGCTTCAGACGCTCCACCGGCCATTCTCGTATCTGGTGCCCGCGTATCGGTTTCCGAGGCGGATCGAGGTCGTGGATACCGAGGGCAGGCAGGTGCATCTCGTCGCCGACTTGCCGCTGCAAGAGGAAGTGCCCGTCGCGTTCGGGAGCGTCCCCACCGGCCCCCGCAGCGTGGGTTGGCGCAGCGATGCGCCGGCGACGCTCGTGTGGGTCGAGGCGCTGGACGGCGGTGACGCGGGGAAGCCCGCCGAGGAGCGCGATCGGCTGTTCATGCTTCCCGCCCCCTTCGGTGGGGAGCCCACTCCGCTCATCACGCTCGGCCTGCGGTACGCGGGTGTCACTTGGGGTACCGACAACGTTGCGCTCGTCAACGAGCGCTGGTGGCGCAGTCGCAGGGCCCGCACGTGGGTCGTACGGCCGCGGCGGCCTGATGCCGAGCCGGAGCTGTTGTTCGACAGGTCCTACGAGGATCGCTACGGGGATCCGGGATTTCCGGATACTAGACGCAACGCGCAGGGTCGGTATGTGATGATCACGGCCGATCGGGACCGTGCTCTGTACCTGATCGGCACGGGCGCGTCGCCCGAAGGAAGCCGCCCGTTCATCGACCGGCTCGATCTCCGCACCAAGGAGACGGTGCGGCTGTTTCGGTCTGAAGCGCCCTACTATGAGCGCCCCGTGCAGCTGCTCGACGATCGCGGGCGCAGGGTGTTGACCTTGCGGGAGTCGCGCGAGGACCCGCCGAACTATTTCGTGCGCGATCTCGAGACCGGCGAGCTCATCCAGATCACTTCGTTCCCCAACCCCACCCCTCAGCTCGCCGGTCTCCACAAGGAGCTGATCCGGTACGACCGCGCGGACGGGGTCAAGTTGAGCGCCACGCTCTACCTGCCGCCGGACTATCAAGAGGGCTCGGGGCCGCTCCCCATGCTCATGTGGGCGTATCCCCGCGAGTTCAGGAGTGCCGACGCCGCGAGCCAGGTCACGGCGTCTCCACACCGGTTCGATCGCCTGAGCGGCTGGTCCGCAGTCATCTGGCTGGCGCTCGGCTACGCGGTGCTGGACGGCCCCACCATGCCGATCGTGGGGGAAGGCGATGCCGAACCCAACGACACGTATGTGGAGCAGCTCGTTGCTAGTGCCGAGGCCGCGGTCGATGAGGTCGTGCGGCGCGGCGTCGCCGAGAGGGGACGCATTGGAATCGGCGGCCACTCGTACGGAGCGTTCATGACGGCGAATCTCCTGGCGCACTCGGATCTGTTCTCCGCGGGCATTGCTCGGAGCGGTGCCTACAACCGCACGCTCACGCCGTTTGGATTCCAGGCTGAGGAGCGGACGTTCTGGGAGGCACCCGAGGTCTATTTCACGATGTCGCCGTTCATGCACGCCGATGAGATCAACGAGCCAATTTTGCTGATTCACGGGGAGGCCGACAACAACTCCGGCACCTTCCCGCTTCAGAGCCGGCGGTTCTACAATGCGCTCAAAGGCCTTGGCAAGACGGCCCGCCTCGTGATGCTGCCGTATGAGAGTCACGGCTACAGGGCCCGCGAGTCGATTCTTCACATGTTGTGGGAGATGGAGCAGTGGCTCGACCGGTACGTTAAGGGCGGGCCCGCGGCGAGTGTCACGTCGGGGAATTGAGTGAAGGGGGCGACAGGCGCGGCCGATACGGCGGACGTAGCGGGAAGCAGCGGGCGCAGTGACGCGGCGGCCGCAGCATCCGCCGTTCCTGCAGCTGTAGTTCACCTGCGGTCCTATCTTGCGCGCGACCCGATCATGCGGGTCACTGCCCTGGTTACGATTGCGGTGATGGTGCCGTATTTGCTGCCGTTCGTTTCTCATGAGGCGGTCGGTTACTACGCTGAACTGTACTCCGATATTCCGCTGATCCTGGCGGGACTCGTCTCGTTTCAGTATGGGCTGAGCCGGGTCGCATCGAGCGTAGAGCGGCGGTTCTGGCACCTATTCACGGTGGCGTTCGCGTGCTGGCTGCTCGTGCGTCTCATCGGGATCGTGACCACCGTGGAGTGGTACGTCGATGTTCGCACCGGGCTCACAATCGATCTGCTGTACGTCCTCTTCTACCTGTCCATCGCCCTCGCGCTCGAGCTCGAGCCGCACCGGGCGACCGCGGGGACCCTGGACGACCTGCTGCGCTCGTTCCGGTCCTGGGGCTCGATCGTCTTCATGTTCGGCCTGTTGGGCTACTTCGCAGTCATCCCGGGCGCGCTCGATCCCGAAGCATACGACACGTGGGTGCCGTCGCTTCTGCTCATCGTGTCGCTCGATCTGTACCTTATCGTGAGGCTGTTGATGCTGCGACGCACGGCCGGTGGACGCTGGCACCGGGTGTACACGTTGCTGGCAGCGACGGCCGGATTCTGGCTCGCGACCGACGGCTATGAGGCGCTGAGCTACGTGTGGGAGGGAATCTGGATCGACTCGGGTACGCTGCTGGACGCGGCCTGGCTTCCGCCCTTTCTCACGATTGTCGCGGCTGCCCGCGCGCGCGAGCTGTGGGGTTCTCCCGGAGCGGTTGCGACGGGCAGGCAAGAGGAACCCATACGGGCCTTCTTGAGCAAGGCCTGGGGCGGACCTCTTGTCGCCTACGTTGTGGCCATCCCGGTGATCCACTTCGGTCTCTACGGCCTTGGCGTGCTCGATGCGAGCGTGAGGGGCGTGCGTGAGGTGTGGTTGGCGATGGTGCTGCTGGCGCTCGCCACGCTGGCGTTCGTGCACGAGCGCCTGCTTCAGAGAGAACGGGTGAGGCTGGAGAAGGTAGCGCGTGAGACTCAGGAGCAGCTCCAGCACGCACAGCGGTTGGAGGCGGTCGGTCAGCTCACCGCGGGCATCGCGCACGATTTCAACAACCTGCTGACGGTGATACTTGCGAACACTGCTCTTCTGCGGCGGCATCTTTCGGAGAGGGGCCGGGAGGCGACCGAGGTGGACGAGATCGAGGACGCGAGCCGCACCGGAGCGACGCTGGTGGAGAAACTCCTCGCGTTCGCTCAACGGCGGCGCCTCACGCCGACCGAAGTGGACCTGGCAGAGGTCGTTGACGAGCTGCTGCCCACGCTCAGGCGGCTGGTGCCCGAGAGCATCGAGATCTCGGTGTCGGGGGAGGGTAGCCTCCCGCTCGTGCGGGTTGACCCGGGGTCAATCGAACAGGTTCTCATGAACCTGGTGACGAACGCGCGCGACGCGATGCCGAGCGGGGGTCGGCTGCGGATCGAGTGTCGCCGGGAGCGCGGCGAGGAACGCGACACTCATCGTTCGGGGCTTTCGCGAGAGCGGGAGTACGTGACACTGTCGGTGATCGATTCGGGCTCCGGGATGGATGAGCGCACTCGCTCGAGGGTCTTCGAGCCGTTCTTCACGACCAAGCCCTTCAGCGAGGGGAGCGGACTCGGCATGGCGGTGGTTTATGGGGTGGTCGCCCAGCAGGGTGGGTTCATCGAGATCGAGAGCGAAGAGGGGGAGGGCACGACGGTCAACGTGTTCCTGCCGGTGAGCGACGGCGCGTCCGAGCGGCACGTCTGAGCCGAGGGCGGCATGGGAGCCGTTGAGCTCCCATGCCGGCCGAACTCTCACTTCTTCTTTTTCGCGGTCTTCTTCGACGCTTTCTTTTTTCGGCGGGTTTTCTTCGCCTTCTTCTTGCGGGTGATGAGCCCCGCGGCGGTGACGCCCGCGGCGGCCGCCGTGAGACCCGCGGCTACTGCGGCGGTAGCTGCTCGCCTGCGCCGCTTGCGGCGGGTCGCGCGGCGCTTGGCCTGTTTGCCCGCCCGACTCGCGGCCTTCTTGAGACGCGTGCCGGCTTTGCCGGCCGTACGCTTCGCCCGCTTGATGCGCTTCGCGAGTTTGCGTCCCGCTTTCGTCGCTCGTTTCGGCATGTGAGCTCCGGGGTGGGAAGAGTGGGGGAGTAATATAGTCGGCAGTACGCAGTACGCTGTGCGCTGTGTGCTGTACGCTCCCCGGATCCTGGACCCTGCGCACTGCGTACAGCGTACAGGGTCCGGCGCCAACGTCTCTTCTCCCCTGTGCGTATGTTTAACATCACATCCTTTCCGATTCCAAACTCGTTTCAACCGGGGTCAGGTATATGAAGGCGTCAACACGCAGTCGGGCGTTGCTGTCCGCGGCACTGCTCGCCGTCGCACCGTGGGTGGTGCAGGCGCAGGTCAATGATGACGGGACGCGGCTCGAGCGTGCGCTGAGCGGTCTCGAGTGGCGTGAGATAGGGCCCGCCGTCATGGGAGGCAGGATCGCCGATCTGGCGGTGGTGGAATCCAACCCGGCGATCTTCTATGTGGGGACCGCGACCGGTGGCGTCTGGAAGACCGCGAACCATGGGACCACGTGGGAGCCTCTGTTCGACGACCAGCCGACGTCGTCGATCGGGGATGTGACGCTCGCCCCCTCGAACCCGAACATCGTGTGGGTGGGAACAGGCGAGCCGCAGAACCGGCAGAGCTCGCCGTGGGGCAACGGCGTTTACAGGTCGATGGACGGGGGCCGGACCTGGACGCACATGGGCCTCGCGGAGACGCGCCACGTGGGTCGACTCGCGATTCACCCCACCAACCCCGACATCGTGTACGTGGCTGCGGTAGGGCACCTGTGGGGCCCGAACGAGGAGCGCGGTGTCTTCAAGACGACCGACGGCGGCCGAACTTGGAGCAAGGTGCTCTACGTAGACGAGAACACGGGGGCTATCGACATCGTGATGGATCCCGGTGATCCGCAGACCCTGTTCGCCGCTATGTACCAGCGACGTCGTACCGCATGGGGCTTCAACGGCGGCGGTCCCGGCAGCGGGCTCTATCGCACGCTGGACGGGGGTCAGAGTTGGGAGAGGCTCTCGGCCGGCCTTCCGCAGGTAGAGATGGGCCGCATCGGGCTGGACATCTATCGGCGGGACGGAAACATCGTGTATGCGGTCATCGAGGCCGATCCGGGGGGCGCAGGGGGATTCGGTGGCTTCGGCGGCGGCGAGCAGCAGCAACAGCCGCAGCGCAACGGCGGCATCTTCCGCTCTACCGATAGGGGCGAAACCTGGGAGCACTTGAGCGACTGGAACCCCCGGCCCATGTATTTCAGCCTCATCCGGATCGATCCCAACGACCCGGAACGGATCTACCTGGGCGGGGTGCAGCTCTCCGCGTCCGACGACGGCGGCAAGACGTGGAACCGCAACGCCGCGGCCTCGGTGCACTCGGATCACCACGCGCTGTGGATCGACCCCAACAATTCCAACCATCTAATCATGGGGAGCGACGGCGGCGTCTCGGTCTCGTTCGATCGGTCCACGACGTGGCGCATGTACGACAACCTGCCGATCGGACAGTTCTACGAGGTCGGCGTGGATATGCGTGATCCGTACAACGTCTGCGGAGGGCTTCAGGACAACGGGTCGTGGTGCGGACCCTCGCGCACCCACACGACCAACGGCATCCGCAACAGCGACTGGTACAACATCAACGGTGGGGACGGCTTCTACGTCCGGATCGATCCCAACGACCCGACCATAGTGTTCACCGAGTCGCAGAACGGTAACGTCGCGATGCTTGCGACGGATCGTTGGGAGCGGCGGTGGATCCGGCCGGAGCCGCCGGAGCCCCCGGAGCGTGAGGAGGCTCGGGAAGAACGGCCGAGCCCATTCGCCACAGGATACAGGTGGAACTGGAACGCGCCGATCGTGCTGTCCGCGCACGACCCGTCCACCATCTACGTCGGCGGCAACCACTTGCTCAAGTCCACCGATCGCGGTGTGACCTGGCAGGAGGTGAGCCCCGATCTCACCAAGCAGCTCGACCGCTCGGAGCTGGAAATCATGGGCGTCAAGGTCACCGCCCGCACACTCTCGCGTAACGACGGCGTCTCGTCCTACGGCAACATCACCACGGTGAGCGAGTCGCCGCTCAATGCGAGCGTGCTCTACGTAGGGACGGACGACGGAAACGTACAGGGGACGAGAGACGGAGGGGCGACGTGGACGGATCTGACCCCACGAGTCGAGGATCTGCCCGAGCGCACGTACGTGAGCCGCGTCGTGGCATCAGCGCACGAGGAGGGCACCGTGTATGCCACCTTCGACGGACACTACAACGACGACTACAGGCCTTACGTGTACGTGAGCAGGGACTACGGGGAGAATTGGCGCCGCATCACCGACGGACTGCCGGACTGGTCGGTCAACGTGATAGCCGAGCATCCGCGGAATCCCAACCTGCTGTTCCTCGGAAACGAGATCGGGGTGTACGTGTCGGTCGACATGGGTGCAAGCTGGACGCGACTCAAGAACAACCTGCCGACGGTTCCGGTGGATGACATCGCGATTCATCCGCGGGACAACGACCTGATACTGGGTACTCACGGACGGAGCGTCTGGATTCTCGATGACATCACCCCGCTCGAGGAGCTGTCGGCCGACGTGCTGGCCGCGCCGGCGCATTTGTTCGGTGGAAGGGCGGCGACCGTCGCCAACGTGTTCTCGCCGCAAGGTTGGCTGCCGGGCGCATTCGAGGCACGCAATCCTCCCAGTGGCGTGCGCATCCGTTACTACCTGCGAGATCCGGTTCAGGCGCCAGCCGTGGCCGGGGATGACGACAACCGTGACGGTGCCGGCAAGGTGAAGCTCACGATCCTCGACGAGGCCGGTGAGGTCGTCCGTGAGCTGGAGGGTCCTGGGGTGGCCAGCGGCAGCGAAGTCGTGTGGGACCTGCGCCTCGCTCCGCCCTACGAGCCGGAGGAAGAGCAGCTGACCGGTTTCGCCAGGTTCTTCGGCCGGCCGCGGGGCCCCAGGGTGCTTCCCGGCACTTACACCGTGCGCCTCGACGCCGCGGGGCAAACCGCGTCAAAGGAACTCGAGGTTCGGCTCGATCCCAGAGTTGAAGTCTCACAGGCCGATTTGGAGCTCAGGCAGGCGGCGCTCATGACCCTGTACCGTCTGGCGAAGCCCGTGTACGAGGCCGGGCGCCGGGTACAGCGCCTGCAGCAGCAGGTCCGGGAGGCGCGTCGCCTCCTGCGAGAGATCGAGGCCGCGCCGGACGAGCTAAACGAGGAGGCACGCTCGCTGTCGAGCGCTTTGCGCGAGGTGAGCGGCGGACTCGGCGGCGCTCGGCGGGCTAATCGATTGTTCTTCAGGCTGGAGGGGTGGACGGGGCGGCCCACGCCGACTCAAGAGAGACAGATCGATGAGGCATGGAGCGACGCCGTGGCCGCGATCGAGCAGCTCAACGAGATCATTACCGAGCGGATGCCGGCGTTCAACCAGATGCTGAACGAGCACGGCATTCGACCCGCGCCCGGCGAGCCAATCGCGGTGCCCGTGAGGCCGGGAGGGTAGGGAGGGTAGGAGAGGGTGCTGGGCGGAGGGCGCAAGAGCAGCGGAACCAGCGCACTGCGCACTGCGTACTGGTAACCGCTTCCCGCGCCCTGCGCCCCCTTCAACCCGCACTACATCGATCGAGAAACGCCCTCTCATCCATCGTCAGGCTCTCCACGCCGGTCTCGTCGATCTTGCTCAGCAGTCGATCGAGCTCTTCCTGATTGACGGGGTGCATCCCCTCGCGCCTGATGGCGCGCCAGCGATCGACGTCCGACGATCGGGCTGTTGCGGGCTTTGGCTGTGACAAGCGCTTGAACTTGCGCGCCGGCGAGCGCAGCTCGATCCACTTGAGGTATAGAAAGCCTCCCAGGAAGCCGCCGAGGTGGGCGAAGTGGGCGACGCCGCTCTGGATGCCGCCGAAGCCGCCCCACAGGGACAGCGCGGTCATCGCAATCACCAGCCAGCGGGCTTCGATCGGCAGAAGGCCCCAGATGTAGATCTGTTCTCGCGGCCAGTAACGGGCGAAGCCGAGGAGAACGCCGAATACCGCTCCCGACGCGCCGATTATCGCCGCGAATGGTGTGGCGACGAGTGATACAATTGCCGCCATGAAGCCGCTGAAGAAATAGAGCCGCAAGAACCGACCTCCGCCGAGCCGTGCCTCCAGACGCGGCCCGAAGAAGAACAGGGCCAGCATGTTGAAGAACAGATGCCACAGATTAGCGTGGAGAAACATGTACGTGACCACGGTCCACGGCCGGAACGGTATGTACGCGGGACGTAGCAGCAGCAGGAACTTGAGGAGCGGGAAGATCTCCGCGATCAGAAAGACGGCGACGTTGGCGACGAGGAGCCGGGTGACCCAGGGAGTCAAGGGGCGCTGGGCGCTGGGCGCTGGGCGCCGTGAGGGGTTTGGAGCACGGCGGCGCCCTTCACCTTGCCGCGACGGAAGTCGTCGAGCGCGCGGTTGGCGTCGGCGAGCGGATAGGTCGTCACCTCCGTGCGGACGGGAACTTTGGGGGCGATCCGAAAGAACTCCCTGCCGTCGGCGCGCGTGAGATTGGCGACCGAGCGAACCGTTCGCTCACCCCAGAGGATCTCGTATGGGAAGGCCGGGATGTCACTCATGTGAATGCCCGCGCACACGACCACGCCGCCCTTGACCACGGCTCTGAGAGCAGTGGGAACGAGATCCCCGACGGGCGCGAAGATAATGGCGGCATCCAGCGGTTCTGGTGCTTTCATGTCGGACCCGCCGGCCCAAACGGCCCCTAGCTCGAGCGCGAACCGCTGGCCCTCGGTGTCACCGGGTCTAGTGAAGGCAAAGATCGTGCGGTTCTGATAGGTCGCCACCTGTGCCACGATGTGTGCGGCGGCACCGAACCCATAGAAGCCGAGTCGTCGGGCGTCCCCG
>JBHIEQ010000049.1:0-11062 GCA_046760725.1 Gemmatimonadales bacterium | reverse complement strand
CTGTGATCTACCACGATAACGATTTCGAGGTATTCATCGATCCAAACGGGGACACGCACGCCTACTACGAACTGGAAATCAACGCGCTCGGCACCGTTTGGGACCTGTTTCTCGTCAAACCCTACCGCGACGGTGGCCCGCCCATAGACAGCTGGGACATCGAGGCTCTTCGAGCGGCCGTGCACCTGAACGGTACTCTCAACGATCCGAGTGACCGGGACATCGGATGGATCGTGGAGATGGCGATCCCATGGGAGAGCCTCGCAGAGGCTGCCGGGACCCCGGTGCCTCCGGCCGACGGAGACCTGTGGCGTCTGAACCTCTCACGCGTGGAATGGCCCCTCGAGGTGCGGGACGGCGTGTACGCCAAGGCGGCGGGCTCCACGACCGGCGAGAGCGTCGAAGACAATTGGGTATGGTCACCTCAGGGTCTGGTCAACATGCACTATCCGGAGATGTGGGGGTTCGTGCTGTTCTCGAGCGAACCGGCGACCGGCGCGTCCGCTGACCCGGCTCCCGCGCCGGCAGAGAAGGCCAAGTGGCTCCTGCGTCGGCTATACTACCGAGAGCGCGGTTGGTACCGGCGCCACGGCTGGTACACCGACAATCTCGGAGCACTTGGCCTCGAGACCGCCACGCCCCCGGGTCATCCATGGCCGCCCACGATCTCCATCACACCGTCGGGCTTCGAGGCTACGCTCCGGGCGAGCGACGGTACCCTCGTCCGCATAACCGCGGACGGCCGCACAAGGTGACCTTCACCGAACCCCGCCCGGTAGAACCTTCCAAACGCCGACCGGAATCTTAGTACCACTGTGTCACTGGACGTGAAGAAGGTCTACATAGTCTCCCATACCCATTGGGACCGGGAGTGGTACCTCACGTTCCACCGCTTTCGCGTGCACCTCACGAAGATCATGGCAGAAACACTCGACCTCCTGGAGACCGATCCCGAATTCCGTCACTTCGTGCTCGACGGCCAGGCGATCGCCCTGAGGGATCATCTCCAGATCGAGCCGCGTGATGAAGAGCGAATCCGAGCGCTTGTGGAGGCCGGAAAGCTCTCGATCGGACCATGGTACGTTCTGCCCGACGAGTTCCTGGTGAGCGGCGAGGCGACGGTGCGGAATCTCTCGACCGGCCGTGCGATGTGCTCCCGTTTCGGACCGGCGCAAGAAGTCGGATACATGCCCGACTCGTTCGGGCACATCGCCCAAATGCCGCAGATTCTACGCGGAGCAGGTATCGATTCCTTCATTTACACACGGGGTAACGGTGACGAGATAGACCGGCTCGGACTCGAGTACCGCTGGGTCGCGCCAGACGGCAGTGAGGTGCTGGCCGTTCATCAATGGCGCGGCTACTGCAACGCAGGAGGACTGGGACTGGCCGATGAATCGCAGGTTATGTCGGGACAGACACCGAATCCGGATCTCGCCGTTGAACAAGTGAGGAACCTGCTCACCGAGATCGGCGAGCGCTCGCACACCGGCGTAGCGCTCCTCAACAACGGCTGCGACCACTACCCACCGCAGCAGAATCTGGGGGAGATTCTCGACGCACTACGAGGAGCGTTCCCGCACACCGAGTTCCTTCACGGGAGCTTCGGAGAATACGTGAAGTCGGTACGCGACAGTGGGGCGACGCTGGAGCGGCACGAAGGTGAGCTCTTGGGGGGCAAGCTGCAGAACCTCCTGTCCGGTGTCTGGTCGTCACGTATGTACCTCAAGCAGCGCAATGATGAGGCACAGACACTCCTCACCAATTATCTGGAGCCGACTGCGGCCTATTTGCACTTCATGCACGATCTTCCCTATCCTTCCGGCTCGGCCGACTTCGCGTGGAGACTCTTGCTGGAGAATCACCCACACGACTCCATCTGCGGGTGCAGCATCGACAAAGTGCACCGCGAGATGGAGACGCGCTTGCTAGGAGTCATCGAGAGTGCGGAACAGGAGCTTGCCGAAGGCCTCGCTAGACTCGCACCGGCCGCGGGGCCGGGGACCGACGACGGAGGCGTTGTGCTCTGTCTCATGAACCCCCTACCGTGGTCGCGCACAGAGGTGGTGGAGAGAATTTTCGTGCTACGGGAACCGCTGGCGGACAACTGCCGGCTCGAACTCCTTGATTCCCGAGGTCAGCCGATTCCGGTCGCGACGAAGAGGGTCGAGCAGCTGCGACGAACCTGGACTGCCGACTATCGGACGGCGCTCTCGGGTGATCGGCAGCAAGAGCTTCTTCAGGCACACCGCGCGGAACTCACGGGCCGCCCGCGCGCCCACAACGGTTCCGACGACCGCGATACGTACGTCACATTGCAGTTCGAGGCCACATTGCCCCCGCTCGGCCACGCCATCTTGCGGCTGCGCCGCGGCGAGAACCGGCAACCGCGCTTGGACTACCCCCCGCTGTCATCGGCAAGTGACACGCTGGAAAACGACCAGGTGGCGGTGCGGCTCAATCCCGATGGAAGCCTCGATGTGACCGACAAACGGACCGGCGCCCGGTATTCGGCGATCAATCGTCTCGTGGACGTGGAAGACGTGGGAGACGAGTACGATTACTCTCCCTGCGCCGCGTCTTTCACGGTACGAGCTGAGCCCACGGGCACGGTGCGCCTCGTCGGGGATTCCGGCCTTCGTGCCACACTCGAGGCGGAACTTGCTATGGAGCTGCCGGCTCGCATCTCGAGCGACCGGAAGAGCCGCTCGAAAGAGACTGTCTCCTGTGAGACTATAGTCCGGATATCGCTCACCAGGAACAAGCCGGTGGTCGATGTGGAGCTCGAGTTCGACAACCGGGCGAGGGACCACCGGCTGCGCGCTGAATTCCCCACTGAGATCGAAGCGGACACACTGATCTCGGACGGACATTTCTACATAAACTACCGTCCGGTACGGTTCCCCGACGGGTCGGACTGGTTCCAGCCGCCGAGTGGCACTTATCCCCAACAGGAATTCTCACTGTTGCAGGACGGGAGTCGCGGCATCGCCATCTTCAACCGCGGGCTGCCCGAGGTGGCCCCGTTTCGCACCGAGGAGGGGGGAACCGGGATTGCACTGACACTGCTCCGCGCCGTGGGCTGGCTCTCACGCGACGATCTGCCCACGCGCCGGTTCCGGAGCGCGGGACCATTGCTCGCAACGCCCGAGGCTCAATGCCTGCGGCGCCACCGATTCCACTATGCGGTGGTCCCTTTCTCCGGAGACTACGTGGCCGCCGACATCAAGGGACTGAGTAGCTCGTACCGCACGCCTTTCATCGGCGTCCAGGGGACAGCTACTCCCGGGATGAGGGAGGACAAGAGCCTCGTCAGCAAGAGGACCTCAATGATCGCGGTCACCGCGGTGAAGCGTCACGCATTGCGCAACACGCTCCTGCTCCGCTTGAACAACATCGTCGGGGAGTCGGCCGAGGAAACTCTCGGGTTCGGCCGACCCGTTGCCGGGGCCTGGCGCGTCAATCTCCTCGAGGAACGGGTCGAGCAGGTCGCCTTCGAGCAGACGGCTGTACGCATGGCATTACGCCCACACGAGATTGCCACAGTCGAGATCGAGTTCGACTGACGCGGCCCGACAACAACGGCCGTGGCGCCGGACACGCCGAGCAGCGATAATACGTCACCGAAGCGATTACCTGGAGGTGAAGATGAGGACGCGCTTGGTTTGCGCGCTGTCATTCGTCCTCTCCTCGCTCGCCGCGTGTGAGACGGGAGAGCGGTCAGAGGAGCCCGTGGAAGACCTCACGCCGACCGTGGTGCTGGAAACGAGCAAGGGTCGGATCATCTTGGAGCTGGACAAGGAAAAGGCTCCGATCACGGTCGAGAACTTTCTTTGGCACGTGCAGGGCGGTTTCTACAACGGACTCGTGTTCCACCGGGTGATGCCAGGGTTCGTGATTCAGACGGGACTGGTCACCCCACAATTCACTAACCGGCAAAGCACGGCATCGTTCATCGAGAACGAGGCCGCAAACGGACTCCACAACTTGCGGGGCACAGTGGCGATGGCACGGACTCGAGACATAAACGGTGCCAGATCGCAGTTCTTCATCAACCTGGCCAACAATACCAACCTGGACTTCAAGGACAGCACGGTGGAGGGTTTCGGTTACGCTGTTTTCGGCCGGGTGATCGAGGGGATGGACGTGGTCGACTCCATCGCTGCGGGAGCCACGCGGGTGCGCGGGCAACACAGGAACTTCCCGGTCGAGCCCGTGGTGATCAGGCACGCATACGTGCGAACGGAGACGGCCGAAGGGACCTAGCCCGACCGCGCTCCAGCGAGACCTTCCAATTCCTCGGCGGCACGCCGCAGGATCTCGATCAGCTGCTTGCCGCGCTCCGGATCGTCGCGCAGCCGCCAGGCATGGCGGTAAGCATGAGACCCGATCCGAGCGATCAGCCGCGTCACCTCCGGCATGGGATCCGCCAAGAGATTCTCGATCGTCTCCTCCACCCGGTCGAATATGTCCTCCACGGTCGAGCGGTTGGCCTCCAGGAACTCGAGCCCCGCCTGCGTGACGGAGTATACCTTCTTCCCCTGCACCTCCTCACTCTGCACCAAACCCTCGTCCTCGAGCCACTGGAGCGTCGGATACACGGTTCCAGGTGAGGGCTTGTAGCAGCCCTGGGTCTGCTCCTCCAATTCCTTCATCACCTCGTAGCCGTGCATCGGCTTGTCCCTGAGCACCTTGAGAATCACATACTTCATGTCCCCCGACTCGAACCACACCCGCCGCCGACCGCGCCCTCGATGCCGAGCGCCACGGAAGCCCCACCACCAATCACCGGGTCCGAACCCCATGCCACAGCCCATGCCGCGCATCATGTCACCTCCGATAGTACTCGCCGATATATCTAGACAACGTATCGCGAATAATATCGTACGATATATCGGAGATCAACCTCCACCACCTACGCTGTTGATGGCCCCGCGACTATGCTTCGGAACCTCTCCGCGCTCAGCCGCCCAACGAGAACGGCCAGCTCTGCCCGCCATGCACCGCGATGACGAGGGCCGCTCCAGCCAAGCCCAGCATCATCAAGAACTGAGCCGCGGAAGCTCGCCGTTTGGCGGGATCGCCCTCATGCCAGAATGGGTGGAGCGCGAAGGCGCCCGGCAACAGCACCAAGAACAAGAGCCCCGCCCCAATGAACCGGTGCCACCCGAGCACCACGAGCACGCCACCAACCAGGAGCATCAGCCCCGAGGCAACGGCCGCAGGCTTGGGGCCGGCGATGCCCTTGCGCTCCAGGTAACGCGCGGCGCCGCCCGTGTCGAGAAGGTGAATTAGACCGAAGATCAGGAAAAAGAGACCGAAGAGGACGCGCCCAGCGAGATGCAGCCACGGCAGTAGCCAGCTCAGCTGTTCGGGCATGAGCAGACCGGCGTCAGGTGGCCTCCCTCACCCCCCGAGGCTCATCGGCCACGACGTGCCTCCGTAAAAGGCGATGAAGAGAGCTGCACCCAGCATCACGAAGTTCTTCATGAAGTGAGTCATCTCGTTCTGTCTCGCCATGGGATCGGTATCGCGCCAGAAGTTGTGCATCAAGACCGCCGTGAGCAGAAGGAAGATCGCTATCAGGCCGGCGCCGATGAAGCGGTGCCATCCCAGCACCACGAAAACTCCACCTACCAGCGCCATGACACCCGTCAGGGGCACCGTGATCTTGGGCTGCGGCGCCCCGCGACTCTCGGCATACGCAACCATGTCCTTGAACTTGGCGAGGTGGTTGATCCCAGCCATGATGAACAGGAACGAGAACAGGATCCTGCCGATCAGATGCATCCAGGGATAGAGCTGCTCGGGCATGAGAGCCTCCGGCACAGGGACCGTCGAGACGCCCCTAGGATGCGATGCAAGGGCGAAACGCGCAACCCGTTTCGCTGCCGGCGGATGGCTACGGCGTCAAAACCTCGAACGCCACGGCTCGCGCTCGCGGTACGGCGCGCCCTCGCCCTGGGGGACGGTCACGGAAAGCGTGACACGCCTCTTGTCCCGCATCACCTCGATCTCGAGGCTCTCACCCTCGGAGTAGGACCGAAGGATCCGCATGGCGTGCGAGGGACTCCTGGGGCGGCGGCCGTCGATGCTCAGGATCACGTCGCCGCTCCGGAGCTGGAGCGCTTCCTCCCCCGGTGCTTCGACGACGAGGATACCCTCGGCGGTGCCGAAGTACTCGCCGAGGTCCTCGTTGAGCTCGACAAGCTCCATGTCGAGCCACTGCCGGGGCATCCGGTAACGCGGCTCCACGAATGCCCTCACCTCGGGCGCGACCTCGACCCGCGGTGTCACTTCGATCCTCGGCACCGCGATTTCGATTCGGCGCTCTCCAGGACCCCACGCCGAATCGGGCGAGATCCCGTACGCGAACACAGCCTCATCCAGCTCCCGCAACACCACCTCGGTCGCCCGGCGCTCGCCGTGGCGCAGGTACTCGACGCGCAGCGTGTCCCCTTCCTCGGCTTCGCGTACCATCTCGATCAGCTTATCGCCGGGGCTCCTGTCACCCCGCCAGAACCGCCCGAGGCGTTGCCCGTTCACGCTCACGATCACGTCCCCCTCCTCGAGGCCGGCCTCGTCCGCCGGCCCGCCGGGCGTGACGGCGGTGAGCAGCGCGCCCAGAGAGTCCGTGTCTGCGCGCCGCTCGGTCGCCACGATAACTCCCATCTTGGGCCGGTTGACTGTGAAGATCACTCGACCCTCGGGGCCGGTGATGACCTCGATCGCACCTTCGCGGACACGCAGCAAGTTGTCGCGGACCCGCGAGCGCCACAGCTCCGACTGCGCGCGCTGGAGCTCTCGGAGCGCGTCGTCGAGCCGCCGCTCGACCCCCTCGGCCCCTTGTTCTCTAAGACTGTGCAACGCCTCGGCGAGCGCCCGTCGCGCCGCCTCCAACCGCTCCTCGGCTTCCTGGAGCTCGCGCTCCAGCTCCCGCAGCCGGTCTCTCTCTCGCTCCTGAGCCCCTGCGGGAGCCACCAGGGCGAGTGCCAGGAGCGGAACCAGAATCGTGGTGAAACGCATCTTACGACTCCCTGTCAGAATCCGACATACGAGACGCGCGCGACATGAGTATTGACCAGCGCACCCATGAGGGTCACGCGCTCACGCCACAAAGCGTGGAGATACGCCGGTGCCAGTCGTTCGTCTTGAGCCAGCGAAATGCCGGCGTCGAGCGCCGCAAGCCGATCCTCGAGCTCCGCGACGGCAGTGGCCGTGTATCCGTCCATGACCCGACGCTCGCTTCGAACCGCCCGTAGCACCTCCTCGAGACGCTGCGATTCCCGGACGAGCGCCTCCAAGCCCGCCTGCTCGAAGGCGGCACCCGGCCGGTCGGTCGCCGCCGACTGGATCCCCACCGCGAGCACGATGACCGCCGCCGCCGCGAGCCCACCCCACAGGAGCCGAACGCGCAACGCGCGACGGCGATCGGCCACGTGTGCTTCACGTACTACCTTCCAGCGATCTCGGGGAGGCCTGAGGCTCGGTAGCGCCCGGAGCGCCGCTCGCCGCTGGTACAGCCGATCCAGCTTGTCACGACACTCCCGGCACGACTGTACGTGCGCGATCACGGCAGCTGACGTCTCTCCGTCTCTCAGCTCCAGTAGCTCCGATATCGTGCAATGCCTCAGCATCATGCCTCCTCGCCGAGCAGTCTGCGAAGCCTCGCGTGAGCCCGTGACAGTTGCGATTTCGAGAAACTCACCGACTTCCCCGTCAGCTCGGCAATCTCCTCATGCGTGTAACCTTCTACGTCATGCAGCCAGACAACCGCGCGCGCTGACTGGGACAACCGTGCCAGCGCGCTCTCCAAGTCCAAGCGTAACCCATGGTCTCCGTCCTTTCGTCCCGCCGCATTCCCGTCCTCCGAGAGCTCCTCCGTCTGGCGGTACTTCTCATGCCGTATGCGGATCAGCGCCTTACTCGCCGCGATCCGCTTCACCCAGGCCGTGAGGGAGCCCGGGTGATTACCTCGAAAACGCCCGATGCTCCGGCACACCTCGAGGAACGTATCCTGCAGAACGTCCTCCGAGTCCTCGGCCGTGCCGCAGATCCGCCGCGCCAACGTGTACACCACTGTCTCGTAGGCGCGATACACCCCCTCCAGCGCGTCCAGGTCACCGGTCTTCGCCCGCTGGATGGCGACTTCGTCGAGGGCGGCTATGCTCACGTTCGGCATTCCCTGCCCACTAAGATGCCCTGAAGGCCCCGAAGGTCGCAGCGAGGGGCGCGGACACGAAAGACGGGAAACGCCCGGTGCTCCCGAGACGCTTCCCGGTTCCCCTTTCTTTCCCCTTCCCGCTTCCCGTTTCCCCTTTTCCCCGTCGCTATACCACCAGATTCACCAACCTGTCTTGGACGTAAACGGCCTTCCTCAACCTCTGCCGATCGGCGAACCGTCGTACCCCCTCGTCGGCCAGCGCCAGCTCCACTGCGTCCCCCTCGGTGATCCCAGCCGCCGCCCGAACCCTGCCTCGAACCTTGCCGTTCACCTGCACCACCAGCTCGATCTCCTCCTCGCGGGCCATCTGCTCATCTACCTTGGGCCACGACGAGTCGAACACGCTCCCCTCGTGACCCAGCACCTCCCAGCACTCCTCGGCGAAGTGCGGCGCGAACGGGGCGAGCATCTGGACCAGCGGCTCGACCATTGAAACCGGTACCCGACGACCCTGCTGGCGCCGCAGCTCGTTCGCGTACTTCATCAACGCGGCGATCGCCGTGTTGTAGCGCAACTCCTCGATGTCCAATGTGACCTTGGCAATGGTCCGATGCAGCTTCCGCTCAACGTGCGAAGCGAGCTCCGGCCGCCCATGGTCGCCTTCGGTGGCGACGGACTGCACCAAGCCCCACACCTTGTCCAGAAACCGGCGGATGCCCGAGATGCCCTCGTCCCTGAAGTCGCCCCCTTCCTGGTAGGGACCGAGGAACATCAGGTACATGCGGAAGGTGTCGGCGCCCCATTGAGCGATGTATTCGTCGGGCACCACGACATTGCCACGTGACTTCGACATCTTGGCGCCGTCTTTCACTATCGTCCCGTGCGCCCGGAACCGGCTGAACGGCTCCTCGAATTCCAGGTGGCCCAAGTCGTGGAGTGCCATCGTGATGAACCGAGCGTAAAGCAGGTGCAGCACCGCGTGCTCGTTCCCGCCTATGTAGCAGTTCACCGGGAGCCACTTCCGGGTCAACTCCGGATCCATAGCGCGATCGTCGAAGTCGGTCGACGGATATCGCAGGAAGTACCACGACGAGTCCAGAAACGTGTCGGACACGTCTGCCTCACGGTGACCCGTCTTACCGCACCGGGGGCACTGCACCCGATACCAGTCTTCAGCCCGCACCAACGGCGACACACCTGTCTCGTCGGGCCGGAAGTCCTTGACATCCGGTAGCAACACTGGGAGATCGGACTCCGGCACGGGGACCGTGCCGCAGTCGTCGCAGTAAACGATTGGGATCGGTGGTCCCCAGTACCTCTGACGCGAAATGCACCAGTCGTGCAGCCTGTACTGGACGCGCTCGCTGCCGGCGCCCCGCCGTTCCAACCACGCGGTTATAGCCTTGGCCGCCTCCCTGCACGGCATTCCGTCGAACTGGCCGCTGTTGACCAGCACGCCGTCCCATCCGGTATAAGGCAGCTCCGACGCGCCCGACCCTCGTCCCTCCCCCTTCCCGCTTCCCGTTTCCCGTTCCCCGGCCGTTTCCCGACTCACGACCTGCCGGATCTCCAGCCCGAACTTCCGCGCGAACTCGAAGTCCCGCTCGTCGTGCGCCGGGACCGCCATGATCGCCCCCGTCCCGTATTCCATCAGGACGTAGTCAGCGACCCACACGGGCACGCTCTCTCCCGTTGCAGGGTTCTTGGCGTACGACCCCGTGAACACTCCGGTCTTTTCTTTTTCCCCGACGCGCCGCGAAACGATGTCCAATGCCGCCGCCTTGCGGCGGTACGCATTCACCTCCGAGCGTTGCTCCCGTGCCGTGAGCTCATCGACCAGCGGATGCTCTGGAGCCAATACCATATACGTCGCACCGAACACCGTGTCGGCTCGGGTCGTGAACACCTCGATGCTCTTGCCGGTCGGTGTCGCGAACAGGATCTGCGCTCCATCGGAGCGGCCGATCCAGTTCCGCTGCATCAGTCGCGTAGAGTCTGACCAATCTAGCGTCTCCAGGTTCTGGAGCAGCCGTTCGGCGTATTCCGTGATCCGGAAGAACCACTGCTCCAGCATCCTTTGGTGCACTCGCGTGTCCGGGTGGCGTTCGCAGTACCCATCGATCACCTGCTCGTTGGCGAGTACCGTCATGCATCGAGGGCACCAGTTGACGGGAGCCTTCTTCTTGATCGCCAACCCGCCCTTGAACAGCTGCAGGAAGATCCATTGTGTCCACCTGTAATACGCGGGATCGATCGTCGAGACCTCGTGATCCCAATCCAGCATGAGCCCGACACGTTTGAGCTGCTCCCGGAACCGCGCGATGTTGGCGGGGATGAGCTTCGCCGGATGTGTGTTGACCTGGATCGCATAGTTCTCGGAATGAATCCCGAACGCGTCGAACCCGATTGGCTCGAAGACATTCCAGCCGCCGAGTCGGCGAAAGCGGCCGTGTATGTCAGCCCCGATGAACGCGAACACATTCCCCACATGCAGGCCTTCGGCCGAGGGATACGGATACATCATCAGATTGAAGTAGGGCCGCCCGGCACCGACCAGATCGGTGGCGTTGGTGCGACGCTCCTCCCAAAGGCGGCGCCACTTGGCCTCGACGGCCTGCGGCTCGTACGACACGGACGCGGTCTGCTTCGCTCTCATACAAGCGGTAATCTAATCGCTACGGTCCGCCGTTCACCTCGGCAAACCGTACCTCCAGGACGTCCGGTAAGGCCTCGAGCCGCTGCATGATCTCCTTACTCGGAACGTCGTCCGCGACGATTGCCGCCAGGGCGTCCGACCCGGGCGTCTCCAATCGGGACTGATGGTACGACGCGATGTTGATGTTGGCTTCGCCGAGAAGCCCGCCGACCCTGCCGATTACCCCCGGTACGTCCCGGTTC